>JAUXHQ010000092.1 GCA_030621455.1 Deltaproteobacteria bacterium | reverse complement strand
GCTTGCCCTTATTTGCCAGATGTTCTTTCATGACGTTCACTTCTGTCTGGCCACCGGTATGTGTCAGTGTAACGCACGTGCCGCAGCCTATGACGAAAATCCTTCCCAATCCGCTGAGGAGTTGATCGATCTCCTCTTCCGACTTCTGTTGTGTAATGGATCTGATCATATCTCCGACCTCTCCTTCTCCAGATCGCATCTGAGACACCGCATGGCCTCATGGTGAGCCTCTTCTTCGGAAAATCCTTTTTCGACCTCACGGAAGTCTTTCACCCTTTGCTCCGCTCTCTCCACTTCGATCCGGACCCTTGGTTGTTCTTCAGATGTTTCCTCATCCAGGGCCAGCCCTATATCCTCCCTCATGGATGTCTTCTCATCCATGATCTCTATGCGGCTGCTATCCCCTTGAAGATATCTGTCGACTGCAAGCGCCGCTCTCCTTCCTGAGGCTATAGCTTTTATAACAGTACTTGGGCCGGTCGTGAAATCGCCCCCTGAGAAGATACCGGGTATGTTGGTGGCGAGCCTGTTTTCATCTACCTCAAGGCTGCCCCACAGTGCCCTCTCAAGCTGACTGTCCTCAGATAAGAAATTGATGTCAGGAGCCTGTCCCACGGAAATAATGACAGATTCAGCCTCAACCACCTGGGCCGACCCCTCATCAATACTCAAATGGGAACCACCCTCTTCATCAAAGACGGTCATACTCCGCACAAACTCCAAGCCCGTGACCTTGCCATTTTGATGTATGATCCGCTTTGGCGCCCATAGAGGGTTGATAACGATCCCTTCTTCCTGAGCTTCATCAATATCTCTCTCCCAGGCCGGCATCTCCTCTCTAGTCCTCCTGTAGAATATTTGAACGCCCCCGGCCCCCGACCGGAGCGCTGTTCTGGCCACGTCAATAGCCACATTGCCTCCCCCGATGACAACCACCTTGCCTTTCAGAGTAATCTTCTTGCCCATCTTGACATCCGACAAAAACTGGAGACCATAGTATATGCCATCGAGGCCCTCATCTTCACCAGGAATCTCGATACGCTTACTGGACTGCGCCCCAGCTGCAATAAATACCGCTCTATAACCATCTGCCATCAAGTCATTGACCGTATGTCTCGCATCTATTGATGAATTGTAATGAATCTCCACCCCGCAGCTTTCAATGTACTCGACCTCTCTTTGAATCACCGAACTGGGCAGGCGAAACTCAGGCACCGTAATTCTGAGCATACCGCCGGCTACCTGCTGTGCCTCAAAGACAGTCACCCTGTAACCCATTTTTGCAAGGAAATAGGCACAGGTCAAACCGGCCGGCCCTGCCCCCACAACAGCCACCTTCTGTTCCATGGTTACGGGAAAAGGCTCGCTTGCCCGTCCAATGTGATCATAATACCAGTCCGAAGCAAAGCGTTTGAGTGATCTGATAGCCACCGGCTCATCCAACTCTCCCCGCCGGCACTTGAACTCACAAGGATGGATACATATTCGACCGCATACGGCAGGGAAGGGGTTCCTTTCTCTAATAATTTTTACAGCCTGCTCATATTTGCCGGCCGCGATAGCCGCCACATAGTTTGGCACATCGATCCCTGCAGGACAAGCATGCTGGCAAGCAGATATTACCATAGTGTCGCACGTTGCCCCTGCGCAGCGGTGTTCCAGGATATGGTCTTCGTATTCCTTCAAGAAATAATTCAGTGTGGAGAGAGCTGGTTTGGGACAGGTACGACCGAGTCCGCAAAGGGATGACTCCATAATCGTCTCTCCCAGTTCCCTGATGGTCTCAAGATCCTTAAGCTGTCCCTCGCCCCGGGTGATTCGGGTCAGTATCTCCAGAAGCTGTGTAGTGCCCAAACGACAGGGCGCACATTTTCCGCATGATTCCGACTGGGTAAAACTCAAGAAAAACCGGGCGATCTCAACCATACAGTTGTTTTCATCCATAACTACCATACCGCCCGAGCCCATGATAGAACCTACGCGCTGAAGTGTGTCATAATCAATGGGAAGGTTCAGATACTGGCTAGGAACACAACCGCCCGATGGTCCCCCCATCTGTACGGCCTTGAATTGTCTCCCCTTGGGTACTCCCCCACCAATGTCGAAGACCACCTCTTTGATAGTTGCGCCTATTGGAACCTCTACCAGGCCCGTATTATTCACCTTGCCAGCCAGAGAGAATATTTTGGTGCCTTTGCTCTTTTCCGTGCCCATCTGTCCGTACCATTCGGCGCCGTTGTTAATAATCAGGGGAACGTTAGCCCATGTCTCCACATTATTCAGGTTGCTAGGTCTATTCCACAGGCCGCTTTCCACGGTGTGAACATGTTTGGCTCTTGGCATTCCTCTCTTTCCTTCAATGGAGGCCATCAGTGCTGTTGCTTCACCACAGACGAACGCGCCTGCCCCTCTGTTTAACTCTATGGTGAAGTCAAAACCTGTGCCCAGAATATTCTCCCCCAGGAGGCCGTACGAACGCGCCTGATCGATTGCGATCAACAAGTGCTCCACCGCAATGGGATACTCCTCCCTTACATAAATGTGGCCGTACTCCGCTCCGATAGCATATGCGCCGATCATCATCCCCTCCAACACCGCATGGGGATCGCCTTCCAGGACTGCCCTGTCCATAAAAGCGCCGGGATCGCCCTCATCTGCATTGCAGATTACATATTTTGGTCGTCCTTCAGCCCGGCGTGCGGATTTCCATTTGGAACCTGCGGGAAAACCGGCGCCTCCTCGACCCCTCAGTTTAGCAGTCGTAACCTCTTCGATAACCTCCTCGGACGTCATTTTGGACAGCGCCTTGACAATGGCCCGATATCCGCCGGATGCAATGTAATGCTCAATTTTGGTTGGATCAATCCTTCCGCAGTTGGCGAGGACCCTTTTTACCTGCTTCTTAAAAAACGGTATCTGGTTACGATAGAAGATGGGCTTGCCAGTCTGAGGATCTTTATAGGCAAGACGGTCAATAAGTCGGTTCCCTTTGAGGGTAAGCCCCACAATGTCTCCCGCATCTTCCGGACTCACCTCCTGGTAGTTAATGCCTGGTGGTTCGATAGCGATAACAGGGGCCTTGGCACAGAATCCGTGACACCCGGTGGCCCGGACTTCAACCTGTCCGGAAAGGCCTTGTTCCCGTACTTGTTCTTCAATGGCATCCCTGACCGAAGCGGAACCGTATGCCCGGCAGCCGGTCATGCACACTTGGACCACGGTTTGACCCTCGGTGGTCCTGGCCTGGAGTTTATTACGGAGCCATTCCAGTTGTCCTATGGACGAGAGTTTCTCCATGGGTTTCATCGCTCCTCTTTGTCTTTCCTGTACTCTGCCAGTATACTGGTGACCTTAGTCGGAGAAAGCTTGCCGAAATAGTCTCGATTGACCATCATGGTAGGGGCCAGAAAACAAGCGCCGAGACAGGCTACGGTCTCCAGCGTAAATTGATAATCCGGGCTTGTGTCTCCCTCATTGATTCCCAGTTCCTTCTCCACGACCCTCAAGATGCTGCGGCTTCCTTTCACGTGGCATGCTGTGCCGCGGCAGCACCTGAGCACATACTTGCCTTTCGGTTTCAGGGAAAACCCGGCGTAAAATGAGATAACTCCCTGTACCTGACTGGGGAAGAGGTTCATGGCTTCGGCGACAGATTCAATGGATTTAGGAGGGATATAACCGAAAGTCTCCTGAATGTCCTGCAGCAAAGGAATAAGCAACGACTTTTCATCTCTGTGTTTTTCAATGACGGAGGCGAGTCTGCCCCAATCGATCTCTTCCGGTTTCATCTTATTTTCCCCTTTAGAGTTGTGGGTTGCGTAGTTTTTAGACGCGGAATGCGGAGGTCGCGTCTCTATAATTTTTCAAGTTTGACCCGACATGTCTTCCAGCCCGGTGATTCGGGTCTGCAAAGCTCTGTCAATCCGATGAGATTCATCGCATCATTGGCATTGACAGCCAGCGGCACAAAGATCAGCCCCTTCCTCAACCTCTTTTCCAGTCTTATTGCTCTCTCCAAAGAGCCATGTGGGGAAAGTACCCTTACCATGTCTCCGTTACGGAGACCTGAGTTGATACCGTCTTCAGGAGATATCTCTATTTCCCCTTTCAAGCCGAGCTCCCCAATGCGATCCGAGTAGCCGGTCCGGGTCCCGCTTCCCAGATGATAACGCACGGACCCCAGGATGGCTGTGAAAGGATAGATGTCATCATATACCTCATCCCCAGTGGAAACAACGGACGAGAAAGGGATCATGCCACCTTTTCCCCCTGGGTCAAAAAGCTTCCTTTGACTTGTTTCTTTGACCCAGGCCACATCTCTTTGTCCGTCCAGCTCCGCATACATGGGTACTAGTTCGGCAATTTCCGCCCTTATTTTCTCCAGCGAATCATTACCCCCCGTGTAACCCATCTTTGCGGCCAGAAGAAAGAGAATCTCCCAGTCAGGTTTGGCCTCCCCCGGTGGTGAAGTCACAGGCCGAAAAGTCTGAATTCTTCCTTCCATGTTTGTGATGGAACCGCCCTTTTCAGAGAAAGCGGCGCCGGGCATGATCACATCTGCAATTTCAGCGGTTTCGGTGGGAAAGATATCTTGCACTACGACAAAATCCACTGACTCCAAAGCCTTCCTAACCCTTTCGGGCTGAGGCAGACTACGAAGGGGGTTTTCTCCCAGTATATACAGTGCTTTCAGGTTACCCTTTTCCGCCTCCTCAATCATCCGGACCACGTTAGACCCCTGATCAGGTAATAATTTTGCTTGCCAGGCACGTTCCCAGCCTCTTCGTGCCGTATCACCGTTCAGGACGTCATTCAAGGGTTGGCGGCCAGGAAGTGCATGGGGCGCTGTTCCCATATCCCATGCCCCTATCTGATTGTTTTCTCTCGCAAGTCCATAAATCCCGGCTCCTGCATGTCCGAGACTTCCGGTCATTAACGAAAGGTTGAAGAGGGCCTCTATGGATTGCATCCCGTATCTTTGTTGCAGGATTCCGTGTCCGATCACAAAGGCGATCTTTTTGCCATTTAACAACCCGGCTGTCTCTTCCAGGATATCCAGGTCGAGACCTGTTACCCCGGTGACCCTTTCGAGATCGAGGGAAGAGAGGCCATCACCGTACTCACCAAACCCCTCTGTAAACCGATCTATGAAAGATGGGTCATATGCCTTCTTCTGATAGAGCAGTGCCGAAATACCGTTGATCAATTCAAGATCACTCTGCGGCAGGAGACTGAGCCAGACGGATGCGAAGTCTGCCAATTCCGTTTGTCTAGGATCGGCTACTATTAGCGTGACACCCTTTCTGGAAGCCCTCTTGAGGTAGTAACCCACTACAGGTGCCGATTGGTCAGGGTTAGCGCCCAAAACAAAGATAGCTTCCGCTTTCTCAAGCTGTTCCAGGGGATGAATCCTACACCCCCCGTCAGTCTTCTCATCAATCAGACGCAGCAACCGTTGTCCGGAAGAGTAACCGCCGTTGTCTATGTTATTTGTTCCTAGAAGAACCCTGGCTATCTTCTGAAAAAGATAATTTTCCTCATTCGTGCATTTGGAGGACCCAAGTAGCGCCACACTCTGGGGGCCACTCGTCCTTTTTATGTTAAGGAGACGGTCTGCAACGATTTCCAACGCTTCATCCCATGAGGCGGAGATCAGCTCGCCGTCCTTGCGGATCATGGGACGGATCAAGCGTTCGCCGGCATTTAGAAAGTCGTGAGCAAAGTGGCCCCGTACGCAAAGGGTAGCCCCATTAACCGTATCCTGTCTGTGTGAGGGATTGACCTCTATGACCTGCTCACCTGCAACGCCCATGGTCAGGGAGCAGCCTACGCCGCAAAATCCACAGACAGAAAGACCTTCTCGTTCGGGGGTCCCCACGTACTGTGTGTTTTTTGAGGCCAGCGCTCCGGTCGGGCACATAGACACACATGTGCCGCAGAAAGTACAACTCGAATCTTTTAAGGGCAGGTCATGGACTGTGGCAGGGCGCGACCTAAAACCCCTGAGGTTATAGTCTATTGCACCCACGACAACGAGTTCATGGTCTGCACGTATACACTTCCCACAGAGAATGCACTTGCTCAGGTCCCTGATAATAAAAGGGTTTGCCTGCTCCAATCTCTTATAATTGGGCATAGGATAGAGGTCTGTCTCCCCGACACCGAGTTGAGCCGCTATCTGACGTAACTGACAACGATTCCCCTTGCTACAAACGAGACAGGATTCAGGATGTTCAGCCATCATCAGGCGTACGATATTGCGTCTGTGTTTCGTTATACGGGGTGAATCCGTCAGGATGGTCATGTCCTGGGCAACGGGCGCTACACATGACGCCATTAGACGTCCTGTTTTCTCCTCCTCCACCAGACAGAGACGACAAGCGCCGAACGGTTCGAGGTCATGATGGTGGCAGAGCGTGGGTATCTTTATCCCATATTCTTCCGCGACATTTAAGATACTTGTACCTTCCTGACAAGAGATCTTTTTTCCATTAATGGTAAGAGTGATATCTTCCAAGGGTTCTGCTCCTCAATTTCTCGTATTTATGTCTTCAACACTCATTCTACTATATCTTCGTACCTTTCCATGGCATTGCGTACTGCCAATTCCAGCTCTTCTACCCCGAACGACTTCACGTGGTAGTAGAATACCTTTTGACGGCGAATCTTAGCCTCCAATTCAGGCGTGTTTTGAGATGAAGTGATGATTATGGGAAGCGATGGATTAATACCCTTTATGATGGGAATTGATTCGTACCATTTCATTTCCGGGGCCTCAACGTCGAGAACAAGGGCACGCACATCCCTTTGCTGTATATTGCTGATACACTCACTTATTCTGTCTGTCAGCATAACGTTGTATCCTTCTTTTTGTAGGAACGAGCGGAACAATTCCCTGGTGACTGAGTCAGGATCTGTGATGAGTACAACGCCCCTTTTTTCCATTTCTCACTATCTCGGTTGGTTACGATATTCTTCAGCTTTTACATTATTTTTAGCAATATCCATACCAGGTGTGAATAGTAGTGGCTCAAAGATTGAGAGGACCCTACAACACATTGGCCGTATTGATTTAATCTTTTTTCCTGATTCATGGGGAAGGACGTGGAGGAACGAAACTCTTGGAAAGGAATGGGGAATTATTCCCTCATACGGGCGTGATTAACATTGGTTTGGTGCTGAAAAGAAAGG
>JAUXHQ010000195.1 GCA_030621455.1 Deltaproteobacteria bacterium | reverse complement strand
TGAATATCATCCAGAAGCGAAGTCAGAAATGCGAAAGTCGGCAAGCTGGTACGATGATAAAGTCGATGGCCTTGGGTTGGTTTTCCTTTTTGAAGTGAAAAATGCGGAATCTCATATTGTTCAGAATCCCGAATTATGGCCAAATTATGAAGCCGGAACGAGGCGATATATAATGCAGAGGTTTCCTTTCACAGTTATCTATCTGACGTCTGAAGAAAAAATTCAGATTGTGGCGGTTGCGCATTGTAAACGTAAACCTGGATACTGGAAGGATCGCTTGAAAGAAAAGGAAATTGATAAAGAATAGGTGATAGGGATAATAACAACCGCATTTACACTGACACCCAAAGCCGGGCCGTTTTTTTGCATTTGCGCATATCTTGTTAAAAGTCGCATTTGCCAACGTGTTTCTGGCTTTGGATGCAGGTGATGCGGAATGTTGAACAGCTCACCCCGAGGCTGACCGCAAAAGTCGGCAAAAAATGAAACTTCAGATATTAATCACAACTTTCTTTCCTGAAAGACGAAAAGGGTGTAAACTACCCTTGGCATGTCACGAATGATGGCTATATGTTTCCATATACCAAAATTTCACTGCGTTATCGATCAGAATCCACGACGACTTACTACAATGTACGACTTACGCGGATTCCTCGCTCTGGCCTTGTGAAATTTAATATCTGAAAACATATAGTATAGATAACCAGAGGAGAAGATGTAAGAGGGGTATATAGATGACTGAGAAGTATCGCATATTAATCGTGGAAAATGATGAAACTGTGCGGAAAAATTGTATTGCGGAACTTGAGAAAAACGAAGATTACCTGTTAGCGGAAGCGACAAACGGTAAAGAGGCACTGATGATAATGGAAAAGATAGTTCCCGACATCCTGATTTGTCACATGAAAATGCCTGAAATGGGTGCGATGGAACTATACAAGTGTCTGAAGGTCGATCCTGGTTCCGCATACTCGGAGGTCTACTTCATAGTTACCGCTCGCGTGGAGGAAAAGGAAGATGTATTTCAGTTGATGCATGAAGGGGCAGATGACTATTTGATCCGGCCCGTTGACCCCAGGGAGCTTGAAGCAAAGCTTAAGGTGGGGAAGAGAGTCACTGCCAAGATTAAGAAGGTTAAGTTTGAACAGCAGATGATCTTCTCTCAATTTGACGTACTGCTTATACAGGACGGAGGATGCGCTCCGGGATACAACCCAGTTACTGCTTTTATCACACACTACCTCGAAAATCAGGGAAGAGAAATCTACGCTTCTCGGGAAGGGTTTAAATCATTAGTGTCCGGACAGGATGATGATTTTCTCCGCCTCGTGTATGATCCGGTCCTCTATAAGAAACTCGACCATATACCCGGTGTCTACCATACAGCTCCGCTTTCCGAAATGAGGGGTGCTCAATTGAGGAGCGAGCGGTACCGCGAATTCAAAGATTCGACGATTGTGGAAAAGGCTGCCGGCGTGATCCAGAAAAAAAATGTGAAGGGTATTATTGCTGTTGGGGGAAATGGAACTTTTAAAGGGTTGTGGTCATTGTGCCAGTTGATGCCAACCTCAATTCAAGCATTCTTTATTCCCGTAACGATCGACAGTGATGTGTACGGAACCGATTGCATAGGTCAACATACGGGGATAGAGGTTGGTTCCGAAAAAATAAGATCATACATGGCCGATGCAAGGACGCACAAGAGGGTGTACATCATAGAAATGATGGGCGCTCAGGGCGGATTCCACGCCCTACACTCCTGCCTTGGGGCACGTGCCCACCTAGCTGTTCTTCCCAATAGTGTCATAGACTATAGAAAGGTAGCTGAAGCGATCAACAATAGACCGGAGTGTGTGATTGTGGTAGCCGAAGGTTACAAAAAGGAAGAGAGAGAAGCAAAGGAGACAAAGATGAATGCAGCAGAATACTTTTACGAAGGTGTGAAAGAGACCGGGATAAAAATCAACAAAAGGGTAGTATGCGAACCTTTTTCAAGAGACATAAGAGGTGCGGCACCCAATAATCAGGATATTACACTCGCCCAAAGGATGGCTTACAATGTTGCATCCTATTTAAGTGCCGGCACGTCTCGATTAATGCCGGCGGTGCTTTCCGGAAGAGAGCATGCCATTCCATTCCACATGATAAAAACTGACAACGAAGTGCCTGATGATCTCCTTGCACTGTCAAACCGGTTGACCAAATGATGATCAAGGGAAGAGTTTCAGTTTTTTTATTCAGTGCCGATAAGAATTAAATAATGTCCATCCATTATTGCCCCCTTTCTCAAGAGTGTATATTAATGAAATGGGCACTAAATAGGAGAAGAAGTCAAACAAGGAGGGAAGTTTGCGTATGAAAATCACACCGCGTGAGGTTTTAGGGGATATTGAGTCTCAAAAGGTCCGGATTGACAAAAACCCATTGGGGAGTAATTTCAATGATATCCTCCAAAAAACTATTGAAAGCACTCAAGTCTCAAGGGAGCAACCGACAAGCCCACCGCCGGTGCATACCGTACCGGATGTGCATTTAGACCCTATCTCTTCCTGGCAGAAGACACCTGTTATACACAAGGTTGAAAGGCTCTTGAATGTTCTCGAGAACTATCAGACAAAACTGGCTGATCCGACGGTCTCCTTAAGAGACCTTTATCCCCTGGTTGCCAGAATGGAGGACGAAACAGGAAACCTCCTGCCGCTTCTCGATTCCCTTCCCGGAGGAGACGAGTTGCGGAACATCCTTAACAAAGCTCTTATTCGCTCAACTGTTGAGGTAACAAGATTCAAGAGAGGAGATTATCTAACCCCGTGAAAAGCAGACAACTCGATTCTGCACAGATATGGCCCTTCTCTCTTTGAGCGGTCGGAATTACAAACCGGAGTCCGCAGCAATCGTTGCGATTGCACAGTGGAATGCCTAGCCGATTCCATGGGGTCAATCTGCATAAATTTTACCATCCCCTCTGTCGGCCTAAATGCCCTACCCAGGGATAAAATCCTTGACAAAAACATACCCATATGCTAATCGTTGGCAAAATGAATCATCGTTCATTGTGGAGAATGTTGCGGTAAATAGGCCTACCGAGTAAACCCAGGGATGCATGGTTTTGGCTGCCATTTCCTGTGACATGCAGTGTCTTTCCGTAATGCGCTCATATCTTCATTGAATTGTTAGGGGGAAAATTATGGATTTCGATCTTACAGAAGAACAGTTGGCGATGCAGAGGTTGGCAAGGGACTTTGCAGAGAAGGAAATCGCACCTGTGGTTGACGCTGATGAAAAAGCACATAGGTTTCAGAGAGAAATCGTAAGAAAAATGGGAGGACTGGGATTCCTGGGTTGTCCTATCCCTGAAGCATACGGTGGGTCCGGCGTAGGATTTCTGGGACATGCCATAGTGACAGAGGAAATTGCAAGGGTCAGTGGTTCGTTGAGGGCCCCTTTCAATATGCAGACCATGGGTACTTCGATGACAATACTGAAGTTCGGGAGCGAGGAACAGAAAAAGAAATACATCCCTAAACTGGTTAGTGCCGAATGGTTGGGCGCCTTCGCCATTACTGAACCGAATGCAGGGTCGGACGTGGCGTCAATGACAACAACCGCAAGGGAAGAGGCGGATTGTTTTGTACTGAACGGCACCAAGACATGGATTACCTATGCGACCGTGGCCGATGTGGCGGTCATATTCGCCTATACCGACAGGAACTTGAAGCATAAAGGCATGTCCGCGTTTATTCTCGACATGAAGCTTCCAGGTATCTCGACCCCTGAAATCGCTGACAAGTTCGGCTGGCATGCCTGCCCCACCGGTGAAATCGTTATGGAGGATGTCCGTATCCCCAAGGAAGAGCTTATGGGAAAAACCGGACAGGGGTTTGCCATCGTTATGGGTGACCTCGATTGTACACGTTTAAGCTGTGCCGCTGGGGCGGTAGGAGTTGCACAGGCTTGCATAGACGCATGCGTGAAATATTGCAATGAAAGGGAGCAGTTCGGGCAGCCCATAGGCAAGTTTCAGATGAACCATCAGATAATAGCGGACATGGTTGTCGGTACTGAGGCGGCAAGGTTGTTGACTCACAGATGCGCAGTCCAGAAGGATCAGGGCAGACGAAACACCCTTGAGACAAGTATGGCTAAATACTTTGCAACGGAAAACGGTGTGAAGGCCGCCGACGAAGCCATAAAGCTCTTTGGAGCATACGGTATTTCGGGGGAATACCCAGTTGAGAGGTACTACAGGGAAGCAAAGATCTACCAGGTAGTGGAGGGGGCCGCAAACATCCAGAAGACGATTATCGGAACGGACGCCCTTGGATACAGGAAGGCCAATGGCTAAAAGATAAAGAGTGGAGTATAACATTTTACCTAAGGAGGGAGTTGAAATGAGATTGGAAGGAAAGGTTGCTGTTATTACAGGCGCAGGGCAGGGTCTTGGGAAGGCCTATGCATTGGAGTTTGCCAGGCAAGGTGCGGATATTGTGGTGAATGACGTTAGCGTGGAGAATGCCGACAAGGTAGTAAAAGAGATCGAAAATATAGGCAGAAAGGCAATAGCAGTAACGGTGAGTGTCGA
>JAUXHQ010000122.1 GCA_030621455.1 Deltaproteobacteria bacterium | reverse complement strand
CTTCGTCAAATGGTCTTTCGGGAAGATAGATAAGATGTGGAGTTGGGATCAGACTAGTGCCCCCTTTATCGAGAGTGAATTTTTATGTAGGCGCTACCTAAGCGCACAGATCTATATTTTTCCGTTTTAGACGGAACCGGGGAGGAAAGAATGTCTGTAAATAAGGTAATGCTTATCGGTAATTTAGGGGCGGACCCTGAGGTAAGATACACGAGCGATGGAACAGCCGTGGCCAACTTCAATCTGGCTACTACCAAGAGATGGTCTAATCAACAGGGAGAAAAGCAGGAGAAAACAGAGTGGCACCGCATCGTGGCGTGGAGAAGACTGGGAGAGATATGTGGGGAATATCTCTCAAAGGGCAAACAGGTCTATATCGAAGGCGAGTTACAGACCCGTTCATGGGAAGACAAGGATGGTAACAAAAGATGGACAACGGAAATTGTTGCCTCCAATATGCAAATGCTGGGAAGTTCGTCTGGTCAGGACAGAACGAACAGGGATTTTGAGGGGCCTCCTGGACCGGGAGAGGGTGGTAGTGCCCCTGATATACCTTTCTGAAATATAGTGTTTTTTGCATAGACGGAGATCTACACTTTAGCTTTGGCGGTTTGTGGGCTCATCAACCTGGGAGCTAATGTGTGTTGTGGAGATTTGTAATGACTGGTAGTGAAATAAGGAAAACATTTTTAAACTACTTCGAGAGGAAGGGACACACTATTGTTAGTAGTTCTTCTCTGATTCCTAAACAAGACCCGACCTTGCTTTTTACCAACGCGGGTATGGTTCAGTTCAAAGGGGTTTTTTCAGGAGAGGAGAAGAGGGAATATACACGTGCTGCCACATCTCAAAAATGTGTACGCGCAGGGGGGAAGCACAATGACCTGGAAAACGTGGGTATAACCGCCCGGCACCACACTTTCTTTGAAATGCTGGGTAACTTCTCCTTTGGTGACTATTTCAAGGAAGAGGCTATCGACATGGGTTGGGAGTTTCTTATCAAGGAGCTAGGCCTGCCTGTGGAAAAGATGTGGATTACCGTGTTCAGGGAAGACGATGAGGCATTCGATTTATGGAGGGATAGGGTAGGGATACCGGAGGAGAAGATCGTTCGAATGGGGGAGAAGGATAATTTCTGGGCCATGGGAGATACCGGACCGTGTGGCCCCTGTTCGGAGATATTGATAGATCAGGGAAAGGAAGTTGGGTGCGGGAGATCCGGTTGCAAGGTTGGGTGTGATTGTGATCGGTTCTTGGAGTTATGGAACCTGGTTTTTACACAATTTGAGCGGAAAAGCGATGGATTACTGGTCCCTCTTCCTAAGCCAAGTATTGACACGGGAATGGGTTTGGAAAGGATAACCGCTGTTGTCCAGGGTGTGAAGAGCAACTACGATACGGACCTGATCATGGTAATAATAGACTCCATAGATGAGATATCGGAGAAAAAGTACGGTGATGATGAGAGAGATGACATATCCATAAGGGTGATAGCGGATCACAGCAGGGCAGTAACCTTCCTGATCGGAGACGGCGTACTTCCCTCCAATGAAGGCAGAGGATACGTGCTTCGGCGTATCATGAGGAGAGCGGCTCGTCATGGGAAGATACTGGGCATAGATAAACCCTTTCTGTATAACATATCCGGTGTTGTTGTAGATGTGATGAAAGAGGCGTATCCCGAGCTTGCAGATGCGAGGAACTACATAGCACAACTGGTCTACAAAGAAGAAGAACGATTTTCCGAGACACTGAGTAATGGTCTTACAATCTTGACGGAGGAGATGGAGAGGTTACGCGAAAGGGAGAAGAAACAGATCCCGGGTCATTTATTATTTAAGCTTTATGATACCTATGGATTTCCAGTAGATTTGGCGCATGAAATAGTAGGAGACGAAGGGTTCACCATTGATGATCAAGGGTTCCAAAAGGCCATGGATGAGCAGAGACAGAGGGCGAGAGAGTCCTGGAAAGGTTCGGGTGAAGAGGAGGTATCTGACATATACAAGAAGCTGGCTAAGGATGAAGTAAAGTCCTTCTTTGTCGGGTATGGCGCCGAAGATTTTGAAATATCAGATTCTGTATTGGTCATCATTAAGGACGGCAGAGATGTGGTCTTGGCTGAGGAGGGAGATAGTGTTGAACTTGTAACGGGGAATACACCGTTTTATGGTGAATCAGGGGGACAGGTGGGAGATGCAGGTTCCATTATGAATGATCTCTTTTTCTTCCAGGTGGAAGATACATTGAGACCAGTGACGGATCTGATCGTTCACAGGGGCAAAATCAAAAAAGGTTCTATTAGGAAGGGAGACAGTGTGTCTCTCCACATTGACAAAGGCAGACGACAAAAACTCGCCCTCAACCATACAGCGACTCACCTGCTACACTCTGTCCTCAAAGAGGTATTTGGTGACCATGTAAAACAGTCGGGATCCCTTGTTACCCCTGATAGACTTCGATTTGACTTTACCCATTTTTCACAGATAACCAGGCGTGAGCTTTTGAAGGTGGAGGAATTAGTCAATGAGAAGATTAGACAGAATGTTGAGATTGAAACCCGACTAATGCCAATTAAGAAGGCCATGGAAAGAGGAGCTACTGCCCTTTTCGGAGAAAAATACAGTGACGAAGTGAGGGTTGTAGAAATATCCGAAGATAGTAAAGAACTCTGCGGAGGTACCCATGCAAGTCGCACTGGGGACATTGGCCTTTTTAAGATAACCAGCGAATCCGGTATTGCTGCCGGAGTGAGGAGGATAGAGGCGTTAACAGGTGAGGAGGCCCTGAGGTATGTTAATCGTGAAGAGGATGATTTGAGAGAGGTTGGATCAATCCTGAAGGCGAGGAAGGAAGAGATAGTAGATAAAGTAGAGAAGCTGCTCCGCCACAACAAGGATCTGGAAAAGGAGGTGGAGTCTTTAAAGGGTAGACTGACGGGCAAGCAATCGGGGGATCTCTTGAACCAGGTCAAGGAGATCGAAGGGATTAAGGTATTGTCTGCAAAGGTAGACATAGATAGCTCTAAGGGTTTAAGGGATTTCGCCGATAAATTAAGAGATCGATTGAAATCGGGGGTTATACTACTGGCGGGAGAGAAAGACGGCAATGCCCTGCTGATTGTTGTGGTTACAAAGGACCTTACTCGCACGCTTAATGCGGGCCATATAATAAAAGATGTATCTGAAATAGTTGGTGGAAGGGGTGGTGGACGACCGGATATGGCTCAGGCTGGAGGAAACAGGTTGGAACATCTCGATAGGGCCTTGGAGAGCATTTATGAAATAGTGCAAAAGACCGTTTCTACTTGATCTGTGTGAGAAGGTCCTGGGCTTCATTGCGGTATTCGCTATCCGGGTAGTTCCGTAACAAGTAGGTAAGGGCATCCCCTGCCTTTTCTTTGTCGCCCAAGGACAGATGGATTTTACCAATATAGAGATATATCTTGTCGGTCACGCTTGATTTAGGGAAATCTCTTAAGAGACCATTGAACCTGTTGAGAGCGACCCGGTACTTTTTTGTCCTAAAATAGAAATGGCCCACATAAAACTCGTGTTGGGACAGCTTTTCTTTGCACGCATCCAGTTTTTCCCGGGCGGAGACCGCTTGTGTACCGGAAGGATATGTGGAAATGAGGTATTTGAATTCTTTGGCAGCCTTATATGTAAATGTCTGGTCTCTGTCTACTGAGAGGATCTGACTAAAGTATGCCATGCCGATCTGATATATTACGTGAGGGATAACCGGATTCGTGGGATGAAGTTTTTTGAAGTCTTCGTAATGGAGTACTGCCTCGCTGTATTGTCCCTCGTTGTAATACGAGTCAGCTATTCTCAGCTCGGAAATAGTAGAGTATTTACTTAATGGATAATTGTCCCTGACCTGTTGAAAGGTCTCCCGCGCTTTCCAGTATTTCTCTTTCTCATAGTAAGCTGAGGCCTTGTTGAATAATGTGAGGGCGGACTCGACCTTTTTTCCTGTCCCTGCACAGCTGGTTATGGATAGTATTAGAAATAAGGATAATGATATGAATAAAACGGGGGATTTTCCGACAGGTCTTTTCACAAGTATCTCCTGTTAGTATATAAATGTGCTAAAAAGAATGTATGTTTTCATATATCATTTCTTTTTTGACTAAATCCAGTAAAACCCACCTTAAGGTGAATAGTCAAGGAAAAACATCCATTATATCTTTACATAAAACCCTGTGATCGGTTTCTACTGCATATCTGGTAGTTATTTCGACCAGCCAGCTTCTTTTTGTATGGAGGGAACCCCTGTGCCTGTAAAAAGAGTCCACGTGTCGCTGATAGTCTTCTTGCTGTGTTGTTGTTTTTATCCAGGATACACGCTTGGCGGAGAGAAGTCTGCGCAAGAAGAGTGTGGAACTGACTACAGGACAGAACTGTATTGCAGTAGAGAAGTTAAAGAGATAAGGGGACTGTATCCCGGACAACAAAACCTGCATGTGACATGTGAAAAAGAAGAGTTGTTCAAGATCGGTACCACCAAGGTTTGGCGGTTGTCAGGTCACAAAGCCTTTTTCTTTGAAGCCGGCATGGCGATTGATGCCGACGGTGCACCCGATACATACCATCCGGACGATATTGGACGAGATCATCTAGCGAATGCAGGGCATCATGGAAATTGGCGTGCGATCGCCACACATAACGGGAGGCCGGATTCGACCCCCATAATTCAAGGAACCGACGGCCCCAATCCGGGTTACTATGTTTCCGTCACCGCTCTTTTCGATAAGACAAAAGCGAGGGTAGACCCGAGGAGGTATGTTAACCCTAATGAGATCCCTTATGTGGTCCTACCTTTAGGCGAACATGGCGATGCCAGACTGGGCGACTTTTGTGTGGCAGTGAATCGAAAAAATGGCAGGCTTTCCCACGCCATTTTTGCAGACTTGGGGCCTGCAGGTCAAATTGGGGAAGGATCCACTATCCTCGCTGAAGCATTGGGGATCAATTCTGATCCGAAGTATGGCGGAACGAGTGATGGGGTGATATACATAGTGTTTCCTAATTCCGGTAATGGTAACCCCAGACCCCTGGCAGACATCAACGCTGCATCAGAAAGGCTATTTGAAGCCTTGGGAGGGATGGAACGGGTTAAAGCCTGTTTCTCTGACTGAGAAGTAACGGACGGAATAAGATGGCCGGCACAAATGGATGGTCTTTCATGGCATGGCTCTTGCTGCACAAGGTTGGTTGGTTCCACCTTAGTTTTTCAAAATATACCGACAAGACCTAACCTAATGACTCGAAACAGTTCACGCGGGGGTAAGCCGGAACAAAGGGTTTGAATGTCTTATTCCATTTGACTTTAAAGCCTGTTTGGACTATATTCCTTTATAACTTTTTCGACCTGTGCAGTTGAGCAGGATTGCGCTAAGTGGCGGCTAACACCGCGGCTATTTGAGAAAGTACATCCCTTTGGCATTAAGGGATCTAATCAAGGTTATTTCCTACTACAGGCAGCAAGAAACGAGCAGCCGGAGGTTTTCCTATGTTTAACATAGCGTCTGAAGATGTTTATCAGGATGGCCAGGTAATCATTAGGGAGGGAAGCACTGGGGACTGGGTCTATGTGGTCCTGTCAGGCACAGTGGAAATCTCTAAGACCGTTGAAGGAAAGAAGTTTGTAATCGAATTGCTTCAGACAGGCGAGATATTTGGGGAACTCGGTTTCTTAGGAAATGTCAAGCGGACTGCCACGGCTCGGGCTATCGGTGAGACTACTGTTGGCGTTATCGATCGAGCATTTCTTGATCAGGAGTATAATAAGCTCTACTCAGACTTCAGGGCTATACTTGCAGCCGTGGTGGATAGGTTCAGAAAGATGACAGACCGGGCCTCCGAGTTCTCATCACCAAGGGAGATCCGTATCTTAGAGGCATTATCCGTGACGTATAGAGACAAAAGGTCGTTTCTGGATGCATACAAAGGGAATCTGAGCAGCGGTGGTATGTTTATTAGGACCGAAAACCCACGTAAACAGGGAGAACACTTCTTGCTCAAGCTGCACCTGCCGGACCTTCCGGATTCTGTTAAGATTAAGTGTGAAGTGGTGTGGGCAAGAAAAAAGGGCGAAAAGAAGCCGGATTCTCCTCCTGGAATGGAAGTCAGGTTTATTGATATGACAAAGAAAAACCACCAGATTTTAAAAGAATATCTAAAGATATAGTAAATGATTTAAGTGTAACCTTTTTTCGTCCCGGCATTCCAGTTACCGGTTGCTTACTTCT
>JAUXHQ010000256.1 GCA_030621455.1 Deltaproteobacteria bacterium | reverse complement strand
AACCAGTGTATGAAACCATCCCATTATCGAGAACAATGGAACACTTTGACCAAACAGGGACCGAATATTGAAAGTGTAAGTCAACTGGCGCGGCAGGTGGCGTTTTCATTCATGGATCATCACTTTCATCGAGGCTGCTATGAGGTAGCGTATATCGATTTACTTTGTGAAATGGCAACATCCTCAGAGAGTCTCGAAGTAACCCGGTGTGTGGCAGCGGCCTTGTTCGGCATTATTGTGGAGGGGTTATGTGATGATTTTGAGGAGATGCAAACACAGACTTATAACCGGGTCATGAGTCAGGTGATTTCATTCTGTCGCAACCTTCCTGCAGGCAAGAACCTGGATCTCCGATTGACCGCTTTTGGGGTTCACTCTTCCGGAGAATTCTTGCAGCGCATAGACAGGATCAGAACCGACCGAAAAGTTCTCCCGCGTCCCGAGCATATTTCCAAAATATTGCTGCTCTCGAGGGTCACCATAGGCGCGGATGTGGCCATTACAAGCGTGGTTGTTCAGCGTTTAAGTAAGCGCTTCCCTGATGCAGAGATAGTGATCCTGGGCAGCAAGAAACTCGAAGAAATCTATGGGGGCAATCCACGAATAAGGATCATAGAGGTCTCGTACAACCGGCGTGGCGGGTTGATTGAGCGCCTGTCCAACTGGCATGATGTGTTGGACAGTATTGTCCGGGAAACCAACCACTCTTCACAGGAAGAGTTCATCCTTGTTGACCCTGACTCGCGCCTTTCACAACTCGGCACCCTCCCCCTTGTGCCATCCAGTCGTTACTTTTTTTTCGACAGTCGATCTGCCGAATCCTTTGGTCATATGATGTCTATTGCGGAGTTGACGAACCGATGGTTGGATACTATTCTTGGAATAACCGAGTTTTACTACCCTGCCTTGTGGCCACCTCAGCATTACTTGGAAAAGGCGGCATCTTTTTTCAGGGAACTCCGAGAAAAGGACTCCCGGAAAATCATCCTTGTGAACCTGGGTGTTGGAGGAAATTACCGTAAACGGGTGGAGGGAAATTTTGAGAAAGACTTGCTTCTATGCCTTCTCAAAGAACCCCGATCCCTGATCCTCTTGGACAGGGGGTTCGGCGAGGAAGAAATGGCACGGACAAAAGCGCTGTTGGACACTGTGTCAGACCATGGGTATCCGGTTGCCGATGCTTCTTTTGACGCTCTGAAAGGGTGGGATATCACAAGCGGTGTTGTTGGCATTCACTGTAGTATTGGGGAGATTGCCGCGTTGATTGCAAATGGTGATGAATTTATCGGGTATGACTCTGCCTGCCAGCATATAGCCGCTGCCCTTGGTGTGCCTACGTTGACGGTTTTCGCAGGATCAAATAACATGCGGTTCGTCCGTCGCTGGAGCGCCTGCGGGAAGAACAAACATACCATCGTTCATGTGGATACACTGTCGACCCATGGTTACGTGAACAGCAATGATCTCGTGAGACGCGTTATGGACGCGCGGATTAATAGTTAACTCTTAACTCCAAGCCGAAGGCTATGAAAATACTCTTCATTTACCCTAACGTGGGATCACAGGTAGGCTTCAATTACGGCATCTCCCACATGGCTTCTGTGCTTAGGCACGGAGGGCACAAGGTGGAATGCTGGCAAATCTGTGAAGCCCTTGCCCCACTGCCTACCCGTGAAGAGTTCGCTGCGCGTTTGCAGGAGATGGGGCCTGATCTCGTCGGGTTTTCTGTTGTCACCAATCAATGGCCCTATGCCAAACGGCTGGCCTCACGGGTTAGAGAAACAGTTTCAGCACCGTTGATTATCGGCGGAATACACGCTACCGCAGCAACTCGACAAATCCTGGACACAGGGCTCTTTGACTATGTTTTCAGAGGGGAATGCGACGAGGCGATCCTGGAATTTGCGGATATGTTGTCCAAAGGTGAAGACGTTGCCGGTATACGCAACGTGGCCCTGGTCCGTGACAAGAAGGTCATAATCAACCCTGTTCGTCCTTTTCCGGTAATCAGGGATTTACCCGTTAAAGAATATCAGATCTTCGATTTCCAACGGGTCATCGATGCCAAAGACGGATGGGTCGGACTTATCGCTTCTAGGGGATGTCCTTTTTCCTGCACATATTGTTTGAATCACCAGATTAAAAACCAGTACAAAGCTGACCTGAACTGCAGTCTTGGAGAGCTGAATTTTATTCGTCATCTTGATGTCGGTCAGGTAATAGGCGAAATCGAATCTCTCCTCAACACTTACAAGAACATCAAAACATTTATATTTGATGATGACCTCTTCACCTTTAGTAAAGAATATGTAAGGGAATTCTGTAAAGCATACAAGAAAGTCTGTAGTATTCCCTTTGTAGTGAACGCTCATTTTCATTATTTTGATGAAGACAGGGCGCGGTATCTTGCGGCAGCTAACTGCAAGATAGTGAAATTCGGGATAGAAAGCGGTAACGAACGCATACGCAAGGAGGTTCTGAACCGTCATATGAGCAATCAATTGATGATGGACAAGGTCGAGATTGCAGAACGACAGGGATTGCACGCGTCCGTCTTTATTATGATAGGACTTCCTTACGAAACCATGGATGACGTCATCGACACGGTCCGTTTAACCGCGCAGGCAAGACCCGGCCGGTTCCGATGGACAAAGTTCTTCCCCTATCCAGGGACCAAAGCGGCTGAGCTCAGTGTGCAGGGTGGATATGTGGATTTTGACAAGATGGAGAACCTCATGAACTTCACGGACGAATCCTGCCTTGACTTCGGTACTCAACATAACCTTTTTCTCGAAAAAGTGGGTCATCTATTCCCGTGGTTCGTCAATGCATATTCTGACCTGTCTGTGGCCCCATTCTATGAGAAAAAGATGAAAGAGGTTCTGGCAATGGATCGCTATGAATGGGAAAAAATATCCCCCGGCCTTCTCGATGAAGACAAGAGGATATCGAGAGATCTTGTTGACCGGGGGAAGAGTCACTACGCATTTAAATACAATACGTTTACAGGTGTTATCTCCGACTACTTTACATCTGAGGGTTAAAGACCATACATGGTCCACGCTGATTAGATGAAGGTATCGAAGGCTGATCCTCCCGGGTTGATCGGGAATCACGCTGTATGGAATATTGAGATGGGATCAAAAGCAAGAATTGTGTTTCTAGCTGTGGTATTAGCGATCTACATAATCTCAGGATTGCAAGTCATACATAAGGCCAAAGCGAATCGAACAGCATTCTTACGCTGGAGCCATTACACGGAAATGCTCGGTCGTGG
>JAUXHQ010000125.1 GCA_030621455.1 Deltaproteobacteria bacterium | reverse complement strand
CCCATTATCTGCATCCCCTGGTTTGATAGCCTGGCGTAAGTTTCAGAACCAAAAAGCTTTGCCATGCTCACCTGTTTCATACACGGCATCCCCTGGTCCAGCATCCACGCAGCCCTGTATACCAGTAAACGTGCTGCATCTACCTCTGTCTGCATATCCGCCAGCATGTGGCCCATGGCCTGAAATGTACCTATGGGCCTGCCAAACTGTACCCTCTGCTTTGAATGTTCGAGGGCCAGGTCTACCACGGTCTGGGAGCTCCCGATAAATGTCGAGCACCCGTACAATCTTTCCAGTGCAAGGCCTGAAAGGAGCATCTTCCATCCATTGTTTAGCTCTCCCACTATGTTTTCCTTGGGAACACGTACGTCTTCAAAGAAGATCTCATTTGTGTGGAGCATCTTCCTCCCCAACATCTTTATCCTTCTTATCTCGACTCCGGGTGCATCATTAGGCACAAGTATCAGGCTTATTCCTTTATGCTTGGGGAGGTCTTTGTCCGTCCTGACATAGACGCTCATAACCGTATCCTTCGCATCAGAAGCCGTTTGGAAGGTTTTCTGTCCGTTTAAAACCCAGCTATCCCCGTCCAGTACCGCAGATGTGGCTAGTGAAGCCGCATCCGACCCGGCATTGGGCTCTGTAATGGATATGGAGAGCCTGATCTTGTTGTCGATCATCTTCGGTATATAGAACTTCTTCTGTTCCTCTGATCCATGCTCAATGATATTCAGTCCGCAGAAGACACTGATACCGAACCCAGCTGCAATTTCATAGGAAAATCGTGACATCTCCTCGCCGATGATAATCAGATCCACAGCGCCCAATCCGCTCCCGCCGTATTCTTCGGGGATTGGCAGGCCAAACCAGCCGAGTTTTGACATCTTGCCATAGATCTCATACGGGTATTCTTCCTTTTCATCGAGTTCCCTCACGTATTCCGGGGGACATTCCTTCTCCATGAAATCGGTGACACTGTTTTTAAGAATATTCTGTTCCTCGCTGAATCCAAACTCCATTTTGATCTCCTTTCAAAAATAAATGGTGTTCTACATAATCTAAGGGTAAATTGTCAATAGCCAATGACTGATTACTTCTGCCTGTCTGTTGATGGATGCTGCTCGAATATTTATCATGGATTCTTATAAGTCCTCATTTCATACCCAGAAGATTCCTGGCAACAACAACCCGTTGGATTTGATTGGTTCCGTCAAATATCTGAATCGCCTTGGCGTCCCGCATCATTCTCTCAACGGGGTAGTCCTTAATGTATCCATACCCTCCCAAAACCTGGACAGCGTCCGTTGCTACCCTAACCGCTGTATCGCTTGCCAGGCACTTTGACGTGGAAACGAGAGAGCCTATCTCCTTAACCGACCCTTGCTGCCGGTCGATCATCTGGGCGGTTTGATAGAGAATCGAACGGACGGCCGCGTTCGCCATATACATGTCGGCCAACATGAACTGGATGGCCTGCAGAGAAGCGATAGGCTTTCCGAACGCGTATCTCTCCTTTGCGTATCCGATCGCATAATCGAATGCGCCCTGAGAAATGCCAAGCGCCATGGATGAGGCACCGTAGAGACGCATCTGATTTGCTACCTGAGCGAGTGTCTTCCATCCTTCTCCTTCCGCACCGACAATATTTCCTTTTGGAACCATTGCGTCTTCGAAGATAAGATCCGCCATTGGGGAACCCCTCAGGCCCATCTTATTCTCTTTTTTCCCCATAGTGAAGCCGGGGGTGCCCTTTTCAACAACGAATACGGATATCTCGCTTTTCTTTTTCTGACCTTTAATCCGGCTGAAGACGAGATAGAAATCGGAAACAATCGCATTTGAAATAAAGGTCTTTCTCCCATTCATGACGTAATAATCCCCGTCCAGGGTGGCATTCGTGCTGATGGCGTTGGCATCGGAACCTGCATTCGGTTCGGTCAATGCAAAACAGCTTATTTTGTCACCCTCAGAGAGTCTGGGGAAAAATCTGTCTTTTTGCTCCTGGGTTGCGGCCTGCAGCAGGATGTGGATGAGGGACTCGGTACTGAATACGATGGATGAACATGATGCGGATACGCGAGCTATTTCCTCTATGACAAGACAGAGGGTAGTTGTATCAGCACCCACGCCTCCGTATTCCTCTGGCAAGACCAGCTTCAACGTACCTACTTCTTTATACAGTTCCACAATGTCCCAAGGAAATTCATCAGTCTCGTCTATCTCTGCCGCCCTTGGGGCGATTTTTTCCGTAGCGAGTCTTCTTGTTGCATCACGAATCATCAACTGTTCTTCAGTAAAATCTATCATTTATAAAATCCTCTCGATCAACATATAAAGTTTCCATCCAGAAAGGCATTTTTCAGCGATCTCTGTGTCAGTCTACGGGATTGTTTGAGCAGCGTACCCATAAATTTTTTAATTTGCTACAAACCTCTGAAGTTGGGTTTTCTCTTATTCAAGAATGCGTCAATACCTTCCTTTGCATCCTCTGATTTGAAAAGCATGCCCGCACCTTCTACAGCGTACTCCAACTCCTCCCCATGGAGTTCTCTATTGACCGCGGCCTTAATAAGATCCACTGCCAGCGGGGCCTTGGATATTATTTTCTTGGCCATTTCCATGGAGGCATCCATGAGGTCTTCGTGAGGCACGACCTTGTTTATCAAGCCAATCCTTAGCGCTTCTTCAGCGCTGATCGGTTCACAGGTCATGGCCAATTCCTTCGATTTTGCCCTGCCCACTATCTGGTGTAACCGCAGGATGGCAAAGGCAGGGACCAAGCCTATAGCAGCTTCCGGTACTCCAAACTTTGCCTTATCGGAAGCGACTATGATGTCGCAGGCGATGGCCAGCTCCAACCCACCACCTAGGGCAAGGCCATTAACCGCAGCAATAACCGGCTTTGGATACTTCTCCAACGAACCAAGGAAGAGAATCACATCCCTCATGAACTTACGGATACTCGGCGTGTCGAATGTAAAACCGCTTATATCCCCTCCAGCACAGAATGCCCTACCGGTCCCTGTCAGGATAAGAGCTCCTATGTCCTTGTCGTTCAGTGCTTCCTCATACGCTGTGGCAAGGTCCTCCCGGAGCTGATTACTCAAGGCGTTTAATCTCTCCTGGTAATTCATAGTTATGACGGCTACATTGTCTTTCTTTTCGTATACAACTACCTTTAAGTCCATGGATGTTCCTCCTTAGGTAAGGTAAGCGTTCACAGAGGTCAGGAATCAGTTGAAAAAATTTCCTCAAAGACCATAATGAAGACTTATAGGCCATACTGCTTGGCTATAATCACTCTCTGTATCTCTGATGTACCTTCAAATATCTCCATTATCCTGGCATCCCTGAAATAGCGTTCCAATGGATATTCCCTCATGTAACCATACCCTCCGTGTATCTGCAATGCCTGATAAACGACCTTGTTAACCATCTCCGATCCATACAACTTAGCCATGGAAGCCTCTTTGGTACAGTTTACGCCCCTATCATTCAACCACGAAGCCTTGAAGACCAGGAGAGATGCCGTCTCAATCTCCACCGCCATATCTGCCAGTTTAAACTGAATGCCCTGAAACTTGCCTATGGGCTGACCGAACTGCTGTCTGTCTTTTGCATACTGTAATGCCTTTTCAAAGGCTGCCTTTGCCAAACCGACGCTTGCTGCGCCTACTATTATCCTGGTGTCCTGGACGGTGGCCATGAGGTGGTAAAAGGCCTTTCCCTTGTCTCCCATCAGGTTCTCCTTCGGAACCCTGCAGTCCTCAAAAGCGAACTCTGCTATGTCCTGGGCCCTAATCCCCAGCTTTTTCACACCCTTACGAGAAAAACCTGGTGATTCGGTATCAACCAGAAAGAGGCTTATGCCTTGGTGCCCTTTCCCCTTATCTGTCCTGGCCGCCACAGTTGCAAACTTCGCGGTCATACCGTTGGATACAAATACCTTTGCCCCGTTCAAGATATAACTGTCCCCATCCTCTTTCGCAGTCGCCTGAACGGATGCCGCATCAGAACCGACGTTGGGTTCTGTTAGAGCAAATGATCCCACGTACTCTCCCTTTATAGCAGGGACCAGATATCTCTGCTTAAGATCCTCCGACCCAAAATTATATACAGGGGAGGTGCCGACTGTATTCTGGACAACCAACCCCATGGCGATCCCGGCATCCGCCTTTGTCGTCTCTTCTGTGAATATGGAAAGGGCGATAGTGTCCGGCCCCGTGCCTCCGTATAGCTCCGGATATGGTATCCCCAGAAAACCTAACTCACCGGCCCTGTCATAGATCCACCTGGGGTATTTTTCTTTTATATCGTGTTCTTCTCCTATAGGGGCGATCTCCTTCTGTGCAAACTGCGCTACCGTCCTTTGGAATATCTTATGCTCCTCACTCAGTTCAAAATCCATCTCTACCTCCAAAAGTCTTACTTCCCCTTAAATTTCGGTTCTCTCTTCTCTAGAAAAGCTGTACTTCCTTCTTTGTGGTCTTCAGTGTCCGAGCAAAAACCCTGAGTAAAGACTTCATATTCCAAAGTAGTTTCTAGATCAAGCCTCTCGAAGCCATCGTAAATGGACCGTTTGGCAATGCTTATGCCTAGGGGGGCTCTACTGGCTATTTTTAAACACATCTCTTTGGTGGCATTTTCCAACTCTTCCGCCGGAACCACCTTGTTGACCAGCCCGATACGTAGTGCCTCTTGTGCATCAATTATGTCTCCTGTAAAGACAAGCTCACAGGCCTTCTTTGTGCCTACCAAGCGCGGTAGCAGGTGACTTCCTCCGTAATCCTGAACAAGGCCTACCTTTACGAAGGCTTGACTGAACCTAGCCTTTTCTGAAGCAATGATAATGTCACAGGCCAGGGCCAGGTTGCACCCTGCTCCCACGGCCACACCGTTTACCATGGCGATAACCGGTATAGGCAAATTTCTGATCTTAACAGGGTTCCTCAAATTTTTTTTCATCCCCACCCTTCTCTCAGCCACGCCCATCCCTATCCGGCCCTTCTGGGCGCTTACATCCCCACCGGCAGAAAAGGCTCTCCCAGCACCGGTAATTATGAGAACTCTAATTTCGTCGTCATCCTCTACTTCATCGAGCTTGCGTCCAAGCAAAAGCTGTGAGGGCCAGTCCAATGCGTTGAGCCTATCCGGACGGTTGAGGGTTAAGGTGGCAATGTTTCCTTCCTTCTCTAACAGTATACTCTCTTCATCCATTTTTTCCTCCTTACGTTAATAGCAATAGTAACTTCTTAAAAACCCGGGATATGAGCCATGCAGCGGGGCACTTTGGATTGATTGACCTCTACTGAGTCTTTGAGAAGTTACGATCAATAATATTATGCTGTTGAAAAATGAATCATTATTCATTATATACAGAAAGAAAAGCCATAATGCAAGGAATAAATCCACTAGAAATTCTAATTATGGATGGAATTTTTGGCATCCTTCATTTATCGGTTTATACCTTTCAAGGATGCGAGTGCCAATAGACAAATTCCGGGCTGTTGAAAATTGTCCATCACATGGATTTTCTGTGTCAGGTGTCAGGAAAGAGAAACACGAGGTCTGAAACCTGGAGCGATACAAGAAAAGTGTAAACTACTTTTAGCCTGTTATGAAGGATGCCGAAATATGCTGGAAGTATCTTTACAAACCATACAGACGGCCTAAAGTCTTTCTGGAAATAACCGATAGTTGAGATGTAAACTCGAAACAAGAAGAGACCTTCTTAGATCCCCTGTGCGTAAAGGTGAATGAACCTTATGGTGGCCGATGCCGATACTGTATTGATCCCGAATGGGCCGAGAACATGAAGATAACTCGAAGAATCGTCCAGTGCATCCTGCTGGCAACCGTTCTCCTGGCAGGCTGTTCGTATCAGCGCCATGTCACTGTTATGCCTACGGGCTTGCCTGAGCAGGTTTATATAAGCCCGCAAGTCAACTCCTACGGCATGTCCAGGGTGGGCGTGTTCAGATTTGCGGAGCCCTCCTATGGCCATAAGGTGGGTGAGGCTGCTGCTATGGCTATCTATAATGAATTGTTGAAACGGGACGTGTTCCTGAACGTTATCGATCAAACTGGACGTCCATGTGTGGAAATGAGGGATACTGTGAACTTTGCTCGTCACAAGGGATATGAT
>JAUXHQ010000252.1 GCA_030621455.1 Deltaproteobacteria bacterium | reverse complement strand
ATCTTCAGCGATCTTTCTTATGGCATCTCTCTTATTATTGTCGGTGATCGTTATGCTCGGGGAGACGGCATATTCCTGATTCCCTGATAAGTCCGAAGACTCCCATAATATGGCACCATCATGGTTTCTCTTCAGAGACACATCAAGCGTCACGGTTGCCCTATATTCCAATACACTATCTCTTTCATCGAAGGATATAGAAGAGGTAGTGAATGATTTGATCGTCCCTGTTACCACTGCATCAGACACTTCTTTTTTCTCAATCTTCGCCCCCCCTCTCTTCAAAAACTCATTGGTAAGGGCATCCGTGAAAATGTTTTCAATCCCCGCTTCAAATGTATCATTCGTGAAAAATGGGACAGCTAAGGTCTTAATCTCTGACGGCATGCTTCCCCCCTTGCCGGCAAAATAGTACCCACACCCGGAGAGACACACGGTCAATATCCCAACTATTATAAACACGCATCGCTTCATAATTCGGGTCAATCGATTACAATCATTACCCCTCCCCACCTCCCGGAGGTTCTCTTCTATCCTGCCACTATATTTATCAATTTTTTCGGCACAACGATAATCCTCTTTATCTCACTGCTGTTTCCCACCAGTTCTTTTATTCGAGGTACCTTGAGAGCTGCCGTCTTCACTTCCTCTTCGGAGGAAGAGGCGTTTACAGTGATTCTGCTTCTCACCTTGCCATTTATCTGGACAACTATGAGCACTTCATCTTCCTTAATAACCTCTTCATCATAAGATGGCCATGTAGCCTTAATGATACTTTCTTCCCCCCCGAGTTCCTCCCACAACTCCTCACAAATATGCGGCACCATGGGGGAGAGAAGGATAATCACCGTCTCTATTGCCTTTCTCACAACAGAAAGTTGGAGATGGCCTGTTTCAGTTCCTATCTCGAACTGGTAGATGGCATTAACCAATTCCATGATAGCGCTGATCGCCGTGTTGAAATGGAATCTGTCTTCGATGTCATCCGTCACCTTCTTTATTGTCTGGTGCGTTTTCCTGTGTAGGACCTTCAAATTATCAGGAAGGGGCTCTTTGCCTGCATAGGGAGAGATATCTCGAAACCGTTCAATATTTCCTGCCACCATCCGCCAAACCCTGCTTAGAAATCTAAAAGAACCTTCTACCCCCTGCTCATTCCAATCGAGATCTCTCTCCGGAGGAGATGTGAAAAGGGTAAACAACCGGGTTGTGTCTGCCCCGTATTGTTCTATTATGTTAGTGGGATCAACCACATTACCCTTGGACTTGGCCATCTTCGCGCCATCCTTTATGACCATCCCCTGTGTGAGGAGGTTATGGTATGGTTCCCCCACCTCCAGAAGACCGATGTCCCGCAGCACCATGGTGAAAAAACGGGAGTATAAGAGGTGGAGGATAGCGTGCTCAACGCCACCTATATATTGATCAACCGGCATCCAGTAATTTGCAGCCTTCTTGTCGAGAGGACCTTCATCATATCTCGGGCATGTATACCTATCGAAGTACCATGATGAACAAACGAAGGTATCGAGGGTGTCTGTTTCTCTCCTGGCCATCTTGCCGCACTTGGGACAATCGGTAAAGAGAAAAGACTCTGCATCCGGCAGAGGAGATCTTCCATCTTCCCTGAATTCTAAATCAGTGGGCAGTATGACCGGGAGTTGTTCATACTGCACGGGAACGATACTGCATTTATCGCAGTGAATCATGGGGATAGGTGTTCCCCAGTATCTCTGTCTCGACACACCCCAATCCCTGATACGATAGTTTATAGTCCTTTTACCGATGCCCTTGTCCTCCAGGTACTCTCCTATCTTATCCAGTGCTTCGGCACTGTTTATCCCGTCGAACCGACCTGAATTTACCAGGTACCCTTCTCCCTCATAGGCTTCGGTCATCGTATCTTCATCGAGGGTACCATCATGGGGATGTATGACGACCTTCACCGGGATATTGTACTTCCTTGCAAAATCAAGGTCCCTCTGATCATGAGCAGGTACAGCCATAACAGCGCCGGTGCCATACTCCATCAAGACGAAGTTGGCTACCCAGATGGGGATCTTTTGATTTGTGAGGGGATTTATGGCATACCTCCCGGTGAAGACCCCTCTTTTTTCCGAACCTTCAGCTGAACGTCTTATCTTGTCTTCCTTGGACACCTCAAAAATAAAATCCAAGACGTCTTTTTCCTGATCCGTGCCAGACGATAAATCCCTGGAAAGGGTGTGCTCCGGGGCCAAGCTCATAAATGTTGCCCCATATAGTGTGTCCTGTCTTGTGGTAAACACCCTGATCACCTTATCTGACTCTGCGATCGGAAAGTCCACCTCGGCTCCATAGCTCTTACCAATCCAATTTTTCTGCATAGTCAAGACTTTCTCAGGCCATCCACCGGAGAGTTCCTCGCATCCCTTCAAGAGTTCTTCGGCATATTCCGTAATCTTCAGAAACCACTGCTCCAATTCCTTCTGGGTAACATCTGTCCCACAACGCCAGCAAAGTCCGGCTTCAACCTGTTCATTTGCCAAGACAGTCTTGCACGACTCACACCAATTCACCAAAGACTTTTTCCGGTATACCAGCCCCCTGTCATACATCTTGAGAAAAAACCACTGATTCCACTTATAGTATCCGGGATGGCATGATGCGATCTCCCTATCCCAATCGTAACTCAACCCCATCCTTTTCAGCTGTTTTCTCATATGGTGGATATTATCATACGTCCATTCAGCAGGATGGGTCTTGTTTTTTATGGCAGCATTTTCAGCAGGCATCCCAAAGGCATCCCAACCCATTGGATGAAGTACATTGTAGCCCCGCATAGTCTTATACCGTGCCACCACATCACCTATTGAATAGTTTCTCACGTGTCCCATATGAATCTTTCCTGAGGGATAAGGAAACATCTCCAGAAGGTAGTATTTCTTCCTTGCAGTATCCTCGGTTACCTTGAACAGCTTTCTCTCCTCCCAGTATTGTTGCCACTTCTCTTCTGTCTCCTGTGGGTTGTACCTGTCTTTCATCAACACTCCTCCAAACAGCTTGAGAACTTGTTTTCCAACTTTCCGTTACACTGTTTTTAGTACCATAATTAACACAGCTTTTCAATGAGAATTTAGGAAGGCCCCATTCACATAACCAATCCTTGCCCCGGCTCCTCCCAGCCCTCCACAGAGGTCATCTCAATGCTGTTGACTTTTATTCCCAAATCCTCTAAGATAAGGGCTCTAGCATAAGTGCCCCTTTTCTGAGTTTGCAATATCATCTGATGCTCAATACTGTCGGCTGACATCAATAATTCGGCGGGGACGTAACCCCGCCCTACCAATGTAGGGTTCACGGACA
>JAUXHQ010000211.1 GCA_030621455.1 Deltaproteobacteria bacterium | reverse complement strand
TGGCGAAATACCGGCCTACTATGCCCTTACATTCTTCACTAAACGCTTCCGGCAAACCTCTCTTTGTAAAGCTCTTCTTATATGGTAAGGCCCTGATGAGGGCTTCATCCAACTCCCGCCTGGTGTGAAAGAAAGTCCTCCATGTGCCCGGAAAACGCTTGAAGGAACACGTCAGTAGGTTTATGGTGAGTAATAAAAAGAGACAAATATACCACACAGAGTGATACACGTCAAAAAATCCGAGCACGCGGAATATGTGATAGACTGAAATCCCAAAATGCCTTAGGTACTTCTCCTCACTCAGGTTTTGCTCAATGAGGGTACCAATGATAGAAGTGACGGCAAGGAGGATGAGTAAGGGAACGGTAACCCGTGGGGAAGCAAAAAAATCCCTGACTTGCTTGAAAACTCCCTTCATCATACTGGGATGCGACGAACTTTCTTTTCTCTTTTTGATCTTCTCATCCATATCGCGGTTCTTCGCCAAACTCAAAGCTCCTATCCAAGAGTTGAACCCTGACCTTCTTACCCGCCCTAAAATCCGTTTTGTCCTCCGGCAGGACGATCAGTCCGTTCGACTTTACCATGGACATTAGAATCCCTGACCCCTGTTCCCCCGTGGTCCTGACGTAGTATTCTCCATCTTCGAGCGTAACTACTGAGCGAATAAATCGTTTACGTCCGGGTTTCTGAGAGAGATCTTCTCTCAAGATTGCATCAACCACGGGCCAAAAGATTTTAGTGAACCCGCTCATCTTGAGAAGGGCAGGACGCACGAACTGTTCAAAAGATACCATTGAAGAAACCGGATTACCGGGTAATCCAAAGATGGGCTTGCCCCCTATTACACCAAAGGTAACGGGCTGTCCGGGTCTCACCGCAATCTTTCGGAACCTTATCTCCCCCCCCAACTCCTCGATGACATCCGTCACCACGTCGTAGTCTCCCACAGAAACACCCCCTGAGGATATTATGGCATCCGCGCGTGTTCCCTCCATGAGCTTCTCCGCTATCTCTTCCTTTGTGTCTCTGGCTATCCCCAGGTAAACCGGCTTCCCGCCACATTCTCTTACCTGAGATACCAGGGTATAACTGTTGCTGCTGATGATCTTCCCTTCGGTGAGGTTACCATCCACATCCACTAACTCGTCTCCTGTAGAGAGAATAGCTACTGTAGGCACTTGATGGACATAGACAAAGGCCCTTCCAACAGAAGCCATCATCCCGACCTCTGCCGGACGAATGGTCGTCCTTTTAGAGATAACCAAATCATCAGTCCTCACATCTTCACCCTTCAGCCTGATGTGTTCTCCATGTTTGGCCTTCTTGAATATCTTTACTCTATCCCCAAGTATTTCCGTATCTTCCACCATGACAATGGTGTCGGCACCTTGCGGAATAGGGGCTCCGGTCATTATCCTCACGGCCTCTCCTTTATTTATGGCCTTTTTGGGGATATACCCGGCAGGAAGGTCTTCTATTACCCTCAAGACGGAAGGGTTTTCATCAGAAGCCGTGCGAACATCGCCGAACTTCACCGCATATCCATCCATCGCCGAATTGTCAAAGGGGGGAATGTCTCTGTTGGAAGATATATCTTCCGCAGCTACCCTTCCTGAAGAACTGAGGATATCAATTTTTTCCGCCCCCTGCACCTCTATCTCTTTCAATATTAATTCAATTGCCTTTTCTACTGGTATCATAGTCTCAACACCTCAAACAAACATGTCCAAAAACTTTCGACCTGTGCAGTTGGGCAGGTTTACCGCTTGCCTACGCTTAACGCAATCCTGTTGACTGAATCACCAGAAAAACTTCAACATACTGGGTTTGCGTAACCGCACAGGTCGAAAACTTTGCATAAAACGCATTGTTAAGCTAAAAGCTAACGGCCAGTAGCTAATCACACAGGTCATATTTTTTGAGGTATATTACCCGCCGGCTATTACCTCAACTGTCCTGATCTCATCCCCGTCGTTAACCTCAACCACGCCCCACTCCTTTTTCCTGAGGCACTCTCCCCTTAGGGAGACAACCATAAAGGGATGATATGCGTCAGCCCTCTCTAAGGCCTGACCGATCTTCTCCCCTTCAATCCAGTCTATCTCTTTTCCATTCACTGTAATCATAAGAGTACAGATATTTTCATCTCCTTTGCAAAGAGATGAACAACAAATTTACATATGTCATTTGGACTCATCTATTAGCCGGCAGACGTCAGGAAAGTCGATTCCCAGCTCTCTTATTTTCTCGAGGGTGGGGATCCCGTCAGTGGTCCAGCCCCTCCTTTTGTACACCGCGTCCATAAGCCTTTCATATCTCTCCTCGCGGTATTCCCTGAGAGATTTTATCCTCTCCGCGAGAGACATGGCAGTGGGGTCAAGACCGAGCAATTCACCGACCTGTTTGTCATACCTTTCCTCTCTGGACAGGTATTCCTCCTCTGTAACAGGGCCCATGGCCCTGAACGGGATCCTGTCGTCATCTCTTCTACCATGGCCCAACTTCAGGTTAAATATCCTCTGGAAATTGTAGACAACCTCGCTCATCCTGATCATGCCGTCCGGGTCGATAGACCTGCCGGTTATCGCATTGAAGTACTCGGCATACCACTTCACGTGTTTCATCACCTTCGCCGGTTCGGGTGTATCCTTATTGTCCGCGGGTTGCACATCGTTCCACGGGAGTTTACAGAGGCCGCATAGACTAAACCATGTCCTGAACATCGGGAACCAATGGAGGGCCTCAGCCTTTTCTTCGAACGTGGGCATGTAATTCTGCACCATATCCAGGAAGATCAACCAGGCCTCATCGTGCTGAGGACCCTTGAGCGCAAGCCCATACCCACCCTGCTGTGCCAGCGATTCCTTCGTCATGTACTCGGAGAACTCAAGCCCCTTCGATTCCATCCCTATATCATTCATGAAATCAAGGTCAGCCCCATACTCTTTGGAAAACAGCGCCTTCATCCTTCGTACGCCCATCCCCACAATAGGCCCGAACCCCTCTCCTCCAGCCATTTGGTGGATCAGTTCCAGAGCAGCCTCCTTGTTGCCAAAGCGGAGTTCAAGTCCACAGGTATGCTCCTTGTTTATGAGCCCGTTTTCAAAGCATTCCATGACGAAGGCAGTAGATGTGCCCACGGATATAGTGTCAAGACCGTATGTATCGCACCAGTAGTTCACCTCGATTACATAATCAGCATCGAATATGCCGCAATTGGAACCGCACCCTGCTATAGTTTCATATTCCGGCCCGTCTACCAGCACTCTTTCACCTTTTCTCGGACCACTGGTCAATTGAAAGTCCGTCACACAATGGGCGCAGGCTACAGTGCAGCCCATCCAACACCCATCAAACCCAGGGTTGAACCGCTTTCTGTATTCCTCCCGCCCCATCTTCCCTGCGTCCTCGTGACTTCCGAACTTGAAGTTGTTCGTGGGTAGAAGATCATAGTCATCCATTATCGTCACAAGGTGTGTCGTCCCGATGCTTGCCATCTCGTTCTGTTTCGGGTCCACTTCCCTTATCTCCGTGGCGTGCGCCCTGCCCACCCTCTTCAGAGATTCCCTGTCGGCCGGATGGTTGAGTCTCACCGTGGCCTTCGGACTCTTTACCACTAATGCGGTTATCCTCTTGTCCGAAAAGACAGAGCCGATGCCGCCGCGGCCCGCCTGCTTGATCCTTACCGCCTTCCTGCCGGGGTCGTACCATGAGAAGTTCAGGCATCCAAAGTAGGTATGCTTGGCCGCAGTTCCCGAGCAAACTACGGATACACCCCTTGGATTTCCTTTACCTACGTTGTCATGGTAATACCGGACTATTTGGTAGGCCTCTTCGGAGAGATCGCCAGGCGCCCGTTCAATTGTCAAAGTGCCTTCCACGCCATCCACGATTACCACGACATTTTCCTTCGCTTTTCCCTGTATCTCCATGGCGTCGAACCCGGCAAATTTGAGATACGGGCCAAAATACCCTCCCACATTACTGTCTATAACGCTTTCAGTAAGAGGAGAGATAGTTGTAACTATCGACTTGCCGGAGCCGGGGTATATCGGGGTCCCACCGAGGGGTCCCGACGCAATACATATCTCGTTTTCAGGGCTGTTCCACCTCGTGTCGCCGGTAACTGCATGCCACAAGAGATAGAGGTCGAAACCCTTCCCTCCGATGAACTTC
>JAUXHQ010000245.1 GCA_030621455.1 Deltaproteobacteria bacterium | reverse complement strand
GATAATGTTAGATTAAAGAAGCTCCTCTTTCCAGGGCCTGCCTGTTGAGGGGTATTAGAGACTCCTTTCCTTCCTCCTCCAGTTTCCTGTCCAGCTCAACCTTTATGTCCTCCAAAGAGAGTATTTCCGTTGCCTTTGCTAAAGCCCCCAAGAGAATGAGATTAGATGCCTGATGAGACCCGAGTTTTACTGCAAGATCGCTTGCAGGTATCTTGAATATCCTCAAGTCATCCCTTTTGGTTTCTCTCTTTATCACGGAGCTGTCCAGGAAGAGCATTCCCCCCTCTGCCACTTTTTCTTCAAGCTGGTCCAGGGAAAAGAGACTCATTGCTACTACTATTTCCGGCCTTGAAATTATAGGAGAGTTGATACCCTTGTGAGAAAGGACTACAGTGCAATCCACTTCACCACCCCGCATCGCCGCAGAATAGGAAGGGAACCATGTTACATGTTTGAAACTATTCATGCCCGCCTGGGCCAACAACAATCCGGCAGTCAACACTCCCTGCCCCCCCAACCCACCTAATTTTACAACCTTCTTTGTGGTCTGAGTTGTTTCCATATATATACCTCCTTGAGGCTAATTTAGTAGTTAAGAATATAGGCATAGTAAACCAAAACAGGATTTCTTATGTAATTAAATCATATTATATGCTTCCTTTTTTTACTCTTAATTGTTTTTACTATGTAATATTATCAACGTTTTTGAATTCACCAAGAGGGTACTCCGGTATCATCTCATCCGCTATCCGCTTCATTGCATCTTTAGGAGATAATTTCCATGACCCCGGACATGCGGAGAGAAATTCTACAATGCTGTAGCCAACACCATCCACCTGTTTTTGAAATGCAGTCTTTAAAGACTTTCGTGCTTTGTTATAGTTAGCCGGCGTATTGACAGCGCAGCGGGCGGAATAGGAAATTCCCTTTAGATTTGAGAAAAACTCTGCAATATGTATTGGAAATCCTGCAGATTCCGGATCCCGGCCATTAGGGGTCGTCGTTGTCTTTTGACCCAGTAAAGTCGTTGGGGCCAATTGACCCCCTGTTGTCCCATAGTTTGCATTATTCAAGAAGATAGTGGTGATCTTTTCAAAGCGATTTATGGCATTTACAATGCAGCCCATGCCTATGGCTGCCAGGTCTCCGTCACCCTGCATGGTAAATACGATCGGTTTTCCAAAGTGCGCATGTTTTATTCCCGTAGCAACGGCAGGAGATCTTCCATGGGCGCTGTCTATAAAATCAAGGTCGAAATACTGGGTGGTAACAAATGTGCAGCCCACGGAAGAGACACCGATGGTATTCCCTTCGATTCCCAACTCCTCTATGACTTCTGCAACAAGTGATGTTATGATACCATAGTGACAGCCGGGGCAATACATTAGAGGCAAGTCTTTCCGCAGTCTGGGCCTGCCGTATACTTTTTCCATTTCTCTCTTTTCTTCTTTCATATCAGCCTCTTAACCTCCTCAAAAATCCTGTCTGGGAATATCATCCCTCCCGGTCCCGGTTCATGACGTGCGGTTCCCCCAAGGAAATGGACCTGTGCCTTTCCTTCCACAGCGCTTCTCACATCCTCAACCATCTGTTCCAGACCGTCCTCTATAACCAGAAACCTGCCTGCTTGAGAGGTCAGGCCTTTTATGGTTTCTTGGGGAAAAGGCCAAAGGGTTATGGGACGAATCAGCCCTACCTTGAGGCCCTCTGCCCGTGCCATATCAACAGCTTCTTTTGATGTGCGGGAGGAAGAGCCGTACGCAACAAGGATGAAGTCCGCGTCATCAATCATGTATCCCTCATGCCTGACCTCATTGGCTTTGATCTCATGATATTTATCCCCCAAAGCCTTTAACCCATCCCTGGTTGGTCTTTTAAGAAGGTTGGAACAAGAGATAAATTTCCTGTTCCCTCCTCTCTGGGCCTTGCCTGTTAATGCCCAGTCCTTTTCCGGCAACGGGTCGAACTCGAGGGTCTTTAGTTCTATGGATTCCGCCATCTCCGCTATTATACCGTCTGAGAGAACAAATACCAGATTTCTGTATTTATCTGCCAGGAAAAAGGCCAACTGGATAAAGTCAAAACACTCCTGCACAGAGTCAGGAGCAAGGACGATATTTCTATAGCCGCCATGTCCGCCCCCCTTGGTAACCTGGAAGTAGTCCATCTGGGCTGTCTGGGTCGTTCCCATACCTGGCCCCCCTCGCTGAACATCTACGACAACGCATGGCAGCTCAGCCATTGCAATATGAGAAATACCCTCCTGCATTAGGCTGAATCCCACACTGGCAGTGGAGGTCATCACCCTTACCCCTGCCCCGGCAGCGCCGTATACCATGTTTATTGAAGCGGTTTCGCTCTCCGATTGAACAAATATGCCTCCCACTTTTGGAAGCTCCCTGGCAAAAAACTCAGTGCATTGGTTCTGAGGTGTAATGGGGTAGCCGAAAAAATGCCTGCAACCTGCATGGATCGCTCCATATCCGACCGCTTCATTACCTGTGGTTAAAATTCGTTCCGTCATAACTAACGAACTCCCTTCTTGGTTTTGTATCGATCTATTAAGTATGTATTTGAGAAAATTTAACCATTTCCTCTACCAGTATTGGTAAAGAAAATAGTCTGTGCACATCTGTGTGGGTATGTAGCTAATTGATCTTTTGGGGTTAAAGTACTAGCTGTTTGTGATGGTAAAAACCAGGAAGAGGAATAGTTTAGTATAGAGGGAGTATAACAACTTGTGCAGTAGGGTGGGCATCCGGCATAAACAACTGATGAATAAATTGCTATCTATGTAAGCCATAGCATACTAGGAAAGGTATTTGTATACTTCAATTGCACTTTCAGGGCACATCTTGCCACATATGGTGCAAGCAGTACAATCTTCTTTCTGTGCGAAGACTGGCAGCCGGTACCCTTGAGAGTTAAAATTGTCTCCTAAAATAAGACAGTCTTTAGGGCAAAACTCAATACAGTACCCGCATCCTTTGCAGAAGTCCTCGTTTATTGCTATCTCTCCTTTGCTTGTTGCCATAATTCTCGCTCCTTGTTGAATTTCTTGGGTTAAGGCAGAAAGTGGGGACGCTGATTAGAAAATAAGTAACTCACTCGATTAAGGTGAATCTCTTTTCCAGCGCAATCGCTTCTCCACTCTCCACCGATAGCCCCGCACCAAGTGAGATGGAGGGGACGTTGGTTCTAAAACAACTTAAGACATATGTATCGGGGTTACCCATTAAAGGGTTTGTCAAGACTGGAACAAAGAAGCTGTCTCTATTACCTCCAATGGATTATCCGCCCCCCCATGAAAAGTCTCAGGATTCTTCACAGTCGATACTGAACGGGAATAAAGAGCACAACCTCGAATACTCTCCCGGTAGTAGCTAAAGGGAGACGTGCGTCCTAATACTGGTTCATGCAAGACTAGACCGAAAACCTGAAGCCCTAGTTTTGCAAATCAAGTATACATTAAAGTATATATTACCACAATAAGCATGACAACTCCCCCACTCATTAAGCCGG
>JAUXHQ010000146.1 GCA_030621455.1 Deltaproteobacteria bacterium | reverse complement strand
GCTACTTTCTTTGATTCACCGAGCGTTTTGGACCACTCACTGCCGAATAACAAGCGAAAGAGAGGGTCTCTCTTCCTATACTTGGACACGTTCTTCCTCACCTCTTCGGGGAATACATGGGTGTGAACATCTACTATCATACCCCTTCCGCACCTCTCCCTTCTGCATACCGGGCCAGAATGAATATCAGGTCTGCGGATCTATTCAGGTAAGCAAGGATCTTATCATTTGGCAAAAGGCCATCTTTCTTTAACCCGGCAGCCCTTCTCTCTCCCCTTCTAATTATTGTCCTGGCCATATCTAGAGAAGCTGAGGCCATAGACCCCCCCGGTATGATGAAGCTCTTGGGCAACTCAACCTTGGCTTCCAGATCTTCGATGAGGCCCTGCAACTCCCGGATGTCCTCTTCTTCGGTTTTCTTCCTCAGCTTTTCGTAGTCCTGTGAATCGGTTGCCAGCTCGGCCCCCACCACGAACAGACCTTCCTGAACCATGTGAATGATTTCCCTGATTTTCTCATCCTTGGAAAGGGCCTTGGCAAACCCCAGTGTAGAGTTGGCCTCATCCAGGGTACCGTATGTTTCAGGCCGTGGGTCCGATTTTGAAATCCTCTGGCCATACAGCATACTAGTATACCCCTCATCACCTTTCTTGTTGAACAGCTTCATAAGATTCTCCTCAATTCTAGTTTTCTTCCCCAGCCCTCATTGTCCCGTTAATCTCCGATGACCTTCACCCATAACTTCCTGCTCCTGGGACCATCGAACTCACAGAAAAATATGGACTGCCAGGTCCCCAATACCAGCTTTCCGTCTTCCAGTATTATAGTCTCGGACGATCCAACCAGACTGGTCTTTATATGGGCATCCGAATTTCCTTCCATGTGTCGGTAATCGGTATCCGGCGGGATAACCTTACCAAGCTTCATCAGGATATCCCTCGGAACGTCGGGGTCGGCATTCTCATTTATGGTGACCGCCGCTGTAGTGTGCGGAACGAAGACACAACAGATCCCATTTTTTACGCTGCTCTTCGCAACTGCATTCTGAACCCGGTCGGTAACATCCAACATCTCCGTCCGTTGGCCTGTTTTAACGGTAAGTCTATGCATCTCCTGCTTTCTCCTCCTTGAAAAAGTCCTCACCTGTCTTGTAGTCCACCGCAAAATGCCCGTTCGTATGGTCCCCTGTGAGATGAAGTCCAATCACCTCAACCTCTTGGGAATTATGTGTTTATGGGGCGATTCAGACAAACAACCATAGAATAGCTTTTAGAGGAAAGTTAGTCAAACATTTTTTAACAGGGAAACGTCAAAGTCATCCAGAAGTTAGTTGATTTAATTGTGTTTTACGGCTATTATCACGCCTTGATTCCTCTCAAGAGGAAAAATAAAATGTTAGGAGGTATAATGGATGGATTTTGAATTTTCCGATGAAGAGAAAGCCTTGGCTGACATGGTAAGAAAATTTACAGAAAAAGAATTAGCGCCTTTTTATTCAAAATGGGATCGCGAAGAAAAATTCCCCCGTCATATCAACAAAAAAATAGGTGAATTAGGACTCATTGGGATAACAGTGGCGCCTGAGAAAGGGGGTATGGGGGGCTCCCACGTGGCTGAGGGAGTGATTACCGAAGAGGCGTCTAGGGGAGATTGCAGTCTGGCCATGTCTATATTCGTTGTCGGGCATCTGTGCGCCGTGTTGCTGGAACAAGGCAATGAAAGAATCAGAACGGAGTTTCTTGAACCTTTTTTAGGGGGGGATACGCTTCCTGCCTTTTGTATGACGGAACCAGAGGCTGGTACCGATGCCGTGGCTATGAGAACACGGGCTATCAAGAACGGCTCGTCTTATATCCTGAATGGGGAAAAATCAGGGATTACCGTTATGATGGATGCTGATATTGCATTAGTATTTGCCAAAACCGATCCCGGGGCCGGGGCAAGGGGTGTCAGCTGTTTTGTAGTGCCCACCGATTTGCCTGGTATTACACGGCAATCTTATGCGGACATGGGTTGCAAGGGGATAACCCGCGGTTCGATATTTATGGAAGATGTCGAGATCCCGGAAGATTACCTGATAGGACAAGAGGGTATGGGTTTCGCTATGGGTATGCAGGCTTTTGATGTCAGCCGGATACTCTTGTCCCTGGAAGCGATCGCACCGGCCATGGTATCACTTGAAGAAACGAAAGAATATACTATGCAAAGGAACGCATTTGGCAGGCCCTTGGCAACATTTGAAGGTGTGTCATTCCCCATCGTTGAACATATCAGTATTCTTGAGGCCGTTCGATTGCTTTGTTATAAGGGCTTGTGGATGAGGGATCAAGGGATGTCAACCACAAAAATAGCAGGTATGGTCAAGTGGATGGCCCCCAGATTTTCAACGAATGCGATTCGAGATTGTCTTGTCCTTCACGGACATTACGGATATACTCAGGAATTTCCGTTGGAACAGAGATTACGGGACGTAATAGCCATCGAGATAGCTGACGGCACATCGCAAGTATCTAAACTGGTTGTTCAGCGTGAACTCTTCGGCAGGGACTTTCTTCCTTATAACTACCGGAATAGGTAAAAGGAATTTGTAGCTCATAACTAAGTTTCAAAATTTCTGATTTTAGGGATTCTTTCAGGAGTTTAGAGATATGGAGAAGGAAAAAAAGATTAAGGTATTGATCACTAAAGTAGGCCTTGACGGACATGACAGGGGCGCAAAGGTTATCTCCTCATTGCTCAAAGAGGTGGGGATGGAGGTTATATACCTGGGCACGTATCAGACGCCGGACGGTATTGTGAAGGCCGCCATTGACGAAGATGTTGACGTCATTGGGCTGAGCTATCTATCCGGGGAGCATCTCATTTACACTCCCAAGATCGTTGAGAAGATGAAGAGACACGGCCTTGATGACGTCTTACTCATTGCCGGTGGGGCATTTCCCCCGGAGGACATACCCACCATGAAGGAGATGGGTATTGACGAAGTGTTTAGGGCAGGGAGGCTTTTCGAATCGATAGCCGATTATATTGAGAAAAATGTAAGGGGGAGATCCGTCAAGGATTCTAAAGGAGCAACCGACAACAACCACAACCGTGTTTGTTGACTAGTTAGGGAAAATGTTATAACTTCGGCTGGAATGATGAATATCCCACTAGCAAAGTGGGCGGTTATGGTCTTTAAGTAGGAATCGGGGTGGCAGATATGGGTAAAGGGAAGGACTTGGATAGAGTCAGGCAGATGGAAATGCAGTGGGAGAAAAATTTCACAGAAAAATACGAGAGGAAACATGGGTTTAAGATGCCTGAGTCTCAAACGGACTCGGGGATTTCCCTAAAGCCTGTCTACACTCCGTCGGATGTTGCGGATATAGATTATGGAGAGATTGAGATGCCGGGTTCCTATCCGTATACGCGGGGACTCTATCCCCTGACTTATCAATATCAGCCGTGGATGACCCAACAGATCCATGGATACGCCAGGGCGGAGGAGACAAGGAAGAGGACTGAGAAATTGACAAAGGCGGGCATGAAGGGGTTTGGTGGCGCGGTCCTCTTCATCGTTCCTGATTTAGCCGCCAATTATGGTTATGATCCTGATGACATCGTGGCAAGGGGTATGGTCGGGATAAGCGGTGTATCAGTGAGTACTGAAGAAGATATTGGGATTATCTGCGATGGATATGATCTAAGCAAGACAAGAGTGGGATTCAGCACAAAGATTACATGCTTACCGATGCTTGCAACATACATTGCCTATGCCGAAAGGCACGGGTATAAACCAGACCAGCTCAACGGACAGAGCCAGAATCGCAGAAAGATCGCCTGGCTCGGTCAAAATATGCGGGACCACCCGCCTAAAGACCAGTTGAAGCTTCAATTGGAATTGATAAAATACTGTGTTGAAAATATGCCGCGATGGAACCACACAAATCTTTGTGGATACGTGGCAGGGGAAAACTGCGCCTCTCCAGCCCAGGAGATGGCATTTATGCTGTCAGAGGCTATAGAGCTGGTAGAATGTGGCGTGCAGACAGGTCTTGACCCTGATGATATCGTTCCCAGATTCAGTGCTCAAATGCATATGGGGATGGACTTCTTTGAGGAGATTTGCAAGCTTAGAGCCTTCAGGAGGATATGGGCAAAGATTATGAAGGAGAGGTTTGACTGCAAGAAAGCAGCCTCCCACCAGTTCAGAATTCATATCCACACAGGGGGCATAAACCTCACAGCACAACAGCCGCTCAACAACATAACCAGAGCAGCTCTCCAGGTTCTAGCTTCGGTAATGGGGGGTACTCAGTCACTCCACACATCTTCATATGACGAAGCTATTTCATTACCTTCAGAGGAAGCCGCCGCAACTGCACTGAGGGTGAACCAGATAGTGCTCCATGAGACCGGTGTCGCCAAGGTCAGTGATCCGCTCGGCGGTTCTTACTATGTGGAGTGGCTCACAAAAAGGCTGGAAGAGGAAGCCTTGAAGGTTATTGGTGAGATTGAAAGCAGAGGTGGATATACCAAATGCATGGAAACAGGATGGTTGTGGAATCTCCTCGACCAAAGGATTAAAGGATGGAGGCAGGAGGTTGACGAAGGAACAAGAGTGATAGTAGGAGTCAATAAATACAGGCAAGAGGAAACTGTAGAAGTGCCGGAATTTACAATGGATCAGGGTGAGGTGGAGAGGCTTGCAATAGAAAGGATAAAGAGGTGGAAAGAATCCCGTAACCAGGGAGAGGTTAAGAATGCATTGAAAGAGATTGAAAAGGCGGCCAGAGAGTTTGAATCTGTGGAGCAAACCGGCGGGTTGATGCCTGTGCTCATTGACGCTGCCAGGGCCAAATGTACCGTCGGGGAGATGACGGAGGTCTTTTTCCAGGTATATGGCTGTGTCTTTCCTTACTGAACCTTAGGGGCGAGGCCGAAATAAGCCCCTAAAATGAAGGGATACGCTCAAAAACTATTTTCAATCTTGCATGAAAGAAGCCGAAAGAGGGAAACATGGAGGCTGTTAAAAAAGAAAAAATCAGGGCTCTATTTACCCGCCATTTAATGGAAGGACATGATATGGGTTTAAGGGCCGTTGTAAGCAGTTGTAGAAAATCGGGGATCGAGGTTGTCTATTATCCCAGGTTCCAGGCTTTTGATGAGGTTGTGAAGGTGGCTGAAGAAGAGGATGTGGCTATTATCGGTTTAAGCTCGTCCTCAGGAGCGCATATCAATTTGGCGGAAGGATTGATTGCATCACTGAAGGAAAAGGGTATGGATATACCCATTATTATCGGCGGTATAATCCCGAATAAAGACATACCAATACTGAGGAAAATAGGGATAAAAGGTATATTCGGCCCAGGTTCAGTCCCCGGAGAAGTCGCCGGTTTCATACATGACCTCAATGTGACAACTTAAGGTTACCTCAGAACTTTTTCGACCTGGGCAGTTTATCAGGCTTACCGCTTGCCGGCGCTTCACACAATCCTGTTCACTTATTAAGCAGAGACACTTCAAGACACCAGAGTTGAGTAACTGCACAGGTCGAACTCTTTTGTCTGCGTGGAGGAGATTTCTATGACCAATAATGTTGATGATCTTATGGATGCGTACTTTGAAAAGCCGA
>JAUXHQ010000062.1 GCA_030621455.1 Deltaproteobacteria bacterium | reverse complement strand
ATTAAAGAAATGCTCTTTTTTATGGGACTTTATTCGCTCTTCCAGTGCGGTTCTAACCTGGTTTTCGTATCCTGAATATGTATGAACCACGTACCACTTATTTCCCATCACAACTCACTTATATATAGTGCCCATCCATAAATGGCTATTTTCCGCAATCTCTGCGTCAAACTCAGAAGTAGGGGCACATTGCAATGTGCCCCTACTTACCTAATGTATTCCTGCGGTTAAAATCTTCGTCTTCCTTGACCTTGTAAAAAATATCTCATTTCTGGACGGACACTACCTAAATCACAGTTCAACTTCTCCCTCACCAAAACCTGTTTCTCAGATGTTTTTGAATCGAGCATGAAGGCCGCCGGCCTTCCCTGCGTAATAAAGTATACCACGGAAATTATGACCACCACTGAGTTATTGAGGGGTACGATTACGATCCATATTGAAGTAAAACTTAACATGTGAAAATCTATAATTGACTGTTATGACGAATATCAAAACAAAAACGACTCAATCCGAATGGGTGTATCGGTTGGAGATTGGAAGTCTCCGGTCTTTGCCGAACGCCTTGGGGGTGATCTTTATCCCCGGCGGAGCTTGTCTCCGTTTATACTCATTTCTATCCACCATCCGAATCACCTGCGTCACCATATCTTCATCATAACCCATCCCAACGATATCAGCATAACTCATGTCCCGCTCCACATAAGCCTCAATGATACCATCGAGTTTGTCGTAGGGAGGGAGGGAATCCTGATCCTTCTGGTCCGGTCTTAACTCAGCGGACGGCTCCCTTTTTATAATACTAATAGGGATCACGGACCGTCCCGCCTTCTGATTCTTATATTCAGACAGCTTGTAAACCAGAGCCTTGGGTACGTCCTTTATGACGCCAAATCCTCCGGCCATATCCCCGTAAAGGGTACAGTACCCCACTGCGGTTTCGCTTTTATTGCCTGTAGTCAATACCAACCACCCAAACTTGTTGGAAAGAGCCATCAAGAGGTTCCCACGAATCCTTGCCTGGATATTCTCCTCCGTAACATCCGGCGCCATTCCACTGAATATGGGTTTAAGTGTACCGATATAAGAGTTAAACACATCTTCAATGGGGATGGATAGAAGCCTGATCCCCAGGTTATCAGACAGAACCCTGGCGTCGTCTTTCGTCCCTTCGGACGAGAACAGTGAGGGCATAGTTACTCCTACGACAGCCTCCGCTCCCAGAGCGTCAACAGCAATAGCGGCAGTGAGTGCGGAATCTATCCCGCCACTGATACCAATGAGAACCTTGGGGAACCCGTTCTTTCTCATATAGTCACTTACCCCAAGGACCAACGCCGAATATACCTCGTCCAGGTAGTCAAGCCACCGGATCTGACCCGTAACGACCGGCTGCTTTACCCGGAGCGCGACAGAAGTTATGATCACCCTCTGAACCTCCCCGGTCAAGGCCTTATCCGGAGAAATTGACGGATCTGCATCCTCCGGCTCAATGAACCCTGCCTGAGCGCCCTCAAGGTCAAAGAACAACATGTCTTCTTCAAACTGCTTTGAACTTGCCACGAGCTTTCCTTCAGGATCAAGGACGAAGCTGCCGCCATCAAAGATCAATTCATCCTGTCCCCCTACAAGATTGTTATACAAGATAAAACATCGATTCTTTAGGGCAAGTTCTCTCAGTATCTTTTCCCTCAATTCTCGCTTCCCCGCAAAATAAGGGGATGCGGAGATATTCACTATCACTCTGGCGCCACCTTTTTGAACCTCGAGTTTCGCCGGTCCGTTGAGAAACCATGAGTCCTCGCAGATGTTTATACCAATGGGAATGCCGTTCAATGTAAAGACAAGTCCCTCATTACCAGGTTTAAAATATCTATTTTCATCAAAGACACTGTAGTTTGGAAGAAGTATCTTACGATACGTACCCATCAATGTACCATCGTGGATTAGAGCTGCAGAATTGTGGACAAAAGATCCGGATGCTTCGGGAAAGCCAAGAAGGCAAGTAATGCCGTTACTTTCAGTTACCACATCCTTAAGGGTCTTCCGGCAGTCATCAAGAAACTGGCGCTTGAGGAGGAGATCCTCCGGTGGATATCCTGAGAGGGAAAGCTCAGGGAAGGTTACGAGATCTGCGTTCTTCTCTTTTGCCTTTTCAATATTGCGGATTATCTTGTCTCTATTCCCGGCAAGATCGCCAACGGTTGGATTGATCTGTGCCAGGGTAATACGTAGGATGGACAATATTGCACACCCCCTTTTTTTAAAGAAACTACATGTTCTGTCCCTGAAAGTCAACCTACTTATAACAGGAGTGGCAATAAATTACTAACCGGCGGATTATAGCATTCTTCATCTGCCTGGTTATCTTTTTATAACTTTCGAGAGAGGGGGCGAATCTTAATCATTGGTAACTATAGTTGTAATCACACACGCAAGAAAAGTGTTTACTACGCTTGATGTTGCATGAAAATCGCCCGGATTGCACTCACATGTTATAACCAATTTCACCATGTTGGGTCTGATCCAGGCCTATGACCTCATCTTCATCTTCGACCCTAAACCCGACAATCTTATCCAGGATAATTGCTATAATATAGGTTCCCACAAAGGCATAGACGATAGTGGCCAAAACCCCTATGGCCTGCACCCCCAATTGATTCCAGTTGCCGGAAAGGAGTCCGGTTCCGCCGACAGTAACGAATATACCGGTAGCCAGGGCACCCCAGATTCCACCGACGCCATGAATACCGAAAACATCCAGAGAGTCATCGTATCCGAGTTTGACCTTTAATAGTACCGCCCTGTAGCATAAAATGCCGGCGATTAGGCCGATAATTATGGCTTCAGCAGGTTTGACAAACCCTGCCCCAGGGGTGATCGCCACCAGACCGGCGACAATACCGGAAGCAAATCCCAATGCACTCGGTTTTCCCTGATGAATCCATTCATATATAAGCCATGAAAGAGCGGCGGCTGATGATGCCAGATGTGTAACGGTAAAGGCCAGGCCGGCGCTGGTGTTGGCTGCCAGGGCGCTTCCTGCATTGAATCCGAACCAGCCTATCCAGAGGAGTCCGGCCCCCAAAAGGGTTATGGTCAGGTTATGGGGGATGAGCTTCTCTTTGAGGTAACCCTTTCTCTTGCCCAGGACAAAGATGGCGGCCAGGGCGGATATGCCCGATGATATATGAACCACGGTCCCGCCGGCAAAGTCCAGTGCCCCCATCTTGTATAGCCAACCTCCTTCTCCCCAGACCCAGTGGGCTATGGGGTCATAGATAAGGGTGCTCCACAGGAGGATGAAGATAAAAAAGGCGCTGAATTTTACCCGTTCAGCCAGGGCGCCGCTTATGAGAGCAGGGGTTATTACGGCAAACATACCCTGAAACATTACGAATATGTAAAGGGGGATATCTCCATGAAGGGTCTCAGGGCCTATGCCTTTTAAGAAAAGGAAATCAAGACCACCTATTAAACTGAACTTGTCCGATCCGAATGCCAGGGTGTAACCTACGAAAACCCATTGAATACTGATTACGGACATGGCCAGAAAACTGTGCATCATTGTGGCCAACACATTTTTGCTCCTTACCATCCCTGCGTAGAAGAGGGCAAGTCCGGGCAGCATGAGAAGGACAAGCGCTGAAGAGATCATCATCCACGCCGTGTTTCCCGAATCACAGGTCACAGCGCCCCCCTCGGCCCCAAAAGCCGGCACATTATAAAGAAGGATGTTAAGTAATACTAACAATAATCGGCATAATACTCTATACATAAGGACCCACCTTTAATCCGTCACATGTTTAATGTCATTGAATAACCACTACCGTTAACTGATAACCGACATCTCATATCGCTTCTTCCTTGCGTTCCCCTGTCCTTATCCTGATAGCCTCTTCCACGGGCAGAATAAATATCTTTCCATCCCCGATCTTTCCCGTCCTTGCATACTTTTCGATCGTCTCCACGACCTTTGAGACTATGTCATCTTTGATTACAATCTCCAGTTTTACCTTGGGAACGAAGTCAATGACGTATTCGGCGCCTCTGTATATCTCGGTATGGCCCTTTTGGCGACCAAAACCCTTCACCTCCGATACTGTCATCCCCTGTACGCCAAGTTCCGTTAGTTTCTCCTTAACATCATCAAGCTTAAAAGGCTTGATAATCGCCTCTATCTTTTTCATACGTTCCTCCAGCCTGTTCAAAAAGGTTCGATCTGTGCAGTTACACAAATCCAGTGTCTTGAAGTGTCTCCGATGATTCAGTTAACAGGATTGCGTTAAGCGCCGGCTGCTTGTTTCGTTTGCTTGTTATACGTAAGGACGTGGCCAACATCCAAATATACATAAGAGACGTATCAACCCATTACACATACAACCTTATGCCAGATTGTAGTTCATAACAAGCAAACGAAATAAGTAGCCGGCAAGCGGTAAACCTGACCAACTGCATAGGTCGAAACTTGTTAGTGCCCATTTACCGTAGAGACTTATTTATGGATGGGCACCAGCTCACATTTGAGCTTCCAAATTTCTTTTGAAAAGGTTTCTTTTCCCCCATCAGGATGTGGTTTTCACTCTCTGTGGTTTGCGCTTCTATGAATAGTACCTGCCTATGCCTACCCAATCGTCCCCAGTAGGAATTGAACTCAGAACTTGCCTCCGTACCAGGAAGGAGTTAATAGCGATCTACGGGAAGCTGAGCGATGCCTTTGGACCACGAGGATGGTGGCCGGGTGATACCCCTTTTGAGATAATTGTAGGAGCCATACTCACGCAAAACACCTCATGGCAAAATGTGGAAAAGGCGATTGAGCGGCTGAAAAAGGATAGCCTGCTCACCCCCGAGAGGTTGTACGACATTGAAGAACCTGTATTAGCGGAAGCTATTCGGCCTTCAGGCTATTACAATGTAAAGGCCAGAAGACTCAAAACTTTTCTGGCTTTTCTATTTGAGGAATATGGAGGGGATCTTTCACTGATGTTTTCTGAAGAGCTGGAGCCTCTCAGGAAGGACCTGATAGGCATCAATGGTATAGGCCCGGAGACAGCCGACAGTATCCTTCTCTATGCAGGATGCAAACCGATCTTTGTGGTAGACACCTATACGAAGAGGATTTTCTCACGCCATAAGTTTATTTCCCCTGACACCAATTATCAGGAAACGCAAGACATGTTTATGAAGAACCTGCCGAAGGAAGTGGAACTATACAATGAATACCATGCCTTGATAGTCCACCTGGGGAAAAATTTCTGTAAGAGGAAGCCAAACTGTAAGGGTTGTCCTCTCTTCTCCTCAGATTTTGTCCCTGACATCCTCCCATAACTCTTCCAGCCTCATCAATCTAGAGATGGAAACGCAACTATGAGTCCAAGGGTAATCACTTTTTTATTCATCATGTTTGCAGCACTTTTCTCCGGGTATTACGCGCAAAAGAGTGGGTGGATAAAGAGGGATCAGTCACAGAGCATTAGCAGGTTCATGGTAATTTACGTCTTTCCATTTGTAATAATCATTAGTATATGGAAGTTGCGCATCTCAATGGGGCTGATTCTTCTTCCGATAATAGGGGCATTGACCTCTCTTGCTACCATCATCCCCTCCTTGATAATAAGCCGGTTTTATGGTTTTTACCGAGATCAGACTGGTAGCTATGTCGGAGCTGCCATGTTGTCCAATGTGGGGCTCACCCTAGGCGCTTTTGTCTGTTTTGTCTTGCTGGGAGAAGACGGGTTCAGTTATGCTCTGATTTACGTAACCTACTTTATTCCGTTCTTCTTTACTGTTGCCTCATACATAGCAAGCCTCTATAGCACCCTTGACAGTCCCGGTATTCGGGAGAATATTAAGGCGGCTATTTTGGACCCTATCAGCTTGGTACCAAATCTGGCAATGATTTTCGGATTCATCTTGAACCTGACGGGGATTCATCGTCCGGCATTTCTTGCATTGACAAACGAAATCGCTATCTATCTATCCAATTTCATTTTTCTTTTTGCCTGCGCGTTGACATTTGATTTTTCGAAGATGAGGGGGTACTCTAGGGAGGCCATCTCTTTGTTCCCAATAAAGTTTGTCTTTTCGCCCATGGTTGGTGTGGGGCTGGTTTATCTCTTGAGCCTTGGAAATGTGAAAGATGTGCTCTTGTTAAAGGTGATTTTTATTGAGTCGTCTATGCCTGTTGCCGTATTTGCAATGCTTCTGCCTCAGTTGTTCTCTCTCGATCAAAACCTTGCCAACTCGGCATGGATATATACTACTGTTGGGTTTCTTTTTGTTGTCCCTTTTTTGGTATACTTATTGGGGGTCTTTTAATGGGTGTACCTGTAACCATTCACCATGCAGGCAGACAAAGGTAGGCTTTTGAGCGAGGAACGAGAGAGTTGTAAGGGATTGAGGTTTATCAAGGGGGATTGAATAAGAGGAAGAGAAAAAATATTTTAGAAAGGAGAAAATTTGGATGCTGACAAAACACGGAAAATGGGTTTGGATGGTGGTTGCGGTTTTAGCTTTGGCATTTATTGCTTCACCTGCAACGGGAGGAGAAAAGCAGGCTGCTAAAAACAGGATTGCAGTAGTTAACGGAACGGTAATCACCCAGGAGGACTTCGACCGGGATATGATACAAGTGGAGGAACGCCTTTTGAGCAGTGGAAGTCCTGTTGGTGATTCGCAACATGCAGAACTGAAGAAGAGGGTACTCGAAAACCTTATCAACAGTGAGTTGCTCTATCAGGAAAGTCAAAAGAACGGAATTAAAGTGGACGAGGTCGCAGTCAATGAGCGATTTGAAAGGATGAAACAACAATTTCGCGACGAAGATGATTTCAAGAATACGCTAAGCAAGATTAATCTTTCTCAGTCTGCGGCGAAGTCTCACTTAAAAAAGGTCATGGTTATCCAAAAATTTATTGCTGAAAAAATCGGCCAAAAGGTCACTCTTTCCGACGAGGAAATCAGAGACTACTACGATAGCAATCGGGGGTCTTTCAAACAACCTGAGCAGGTACGGGCCAGTCACATACTGATTAAGGTCGCCCCTGAGGCCACCAAGGGGCAGAGAGCGGAAGCGCGGAAGAAAATCGAAGAGATCAAGCAGGAGTTAGAAAAGGGTAAGGATTTTGCAGCCCTGGCAGGAGAGTTCTCCCAGTGCCCCAGTAGCAAAAAGGGTGGAGATCTGGGCTATTTTACGCGGGGACGGATGGTGCCGGCTTTTGAAAAAGCGGCTTTTACGTTAAAACCGGGGGAAATAAGTGACATTGTTGAGACCGGATTCGGATACCATCTGATTAAAGTCGTTGGCAAAAAACCTGAAACCACTTTGAGCTTTGAGGACGTAAAAGAGAGGGTGAGAGGATATTTGAAGCAAGTCAAGATTCGGGAAGAAGTAAGCGCTTATGTTGATAAGCTGAAAGAGAAGGCAAAGATTGAGATATTCCTTTCCGAAGGACCTAAAAAATGATTGGGTGCAGATACTCTCATCTCCCTTGGCAGAGATGAACTGAAATTTGAATGGGGGACGGGGACAAGGCAAAAGGCAGAAGTGAAGGGATATGAAGAAAAGCCAGTCAAGACCCTATGAACAAAAGAAGAGAGGTTAGTAGATCTTCAGTTAGTCGCGTGGGTAACGTTATACGCCTGACGAGGTCTGAACCTTCTGCCTTTCCCCCTTCTGCCTCTCTCTGTTCTATTTGCCTATACAGAATTGAGAGAAGATCCTGTCGAGGATATGCTCCGGGGTTGTGTCCCCCACTATTTCGCCCAAACATTTCAGCGAAAGTTGTATGTCTAGCGCTGTAAATTCGGGGGACATCTCTTGGATGATAGTCTCTCTTGCCTGTTCCAGGTTTCTCAAGGTCTTTTCCAGGGCTATCTTGTGTCTTGTATTGGTCACGAATACCGGCGCCGGGGAGTCTAATCCATGGTGGATGATCTTTGAAAATATCACCTCTTTTAATCTCTCCATCCCCCGGGAATATAAAGCAGAGATAGGCACCGTGGTATGGCCGTGTAACTCGGTTTCAAGAGTATCGATGGTGGCCTCTGGTACGAGATCAACCTTGTTGAGGACGATTATGACCGTCTTATCGGCCAATTCCGCGACTAAGTCGAAATCCCCCTGGTCCATATCCTGACTGCTATCTATAACCAGCATCACGAGGTCGGCGGAAGCCAGTTTTTCTCTGGCTCGTTTTATTCCCTCTACCTCAATAACGTCTCTCGCGTCTCCTATCCCTGCGGTATCGATAATCTTAAAAGGGAATCCTTTAATATTGATCGCTTCTTCAATAAGGTCCCTTGTTGTTCCCGGTATGGGGGTGACGATAGCCCGCTTTTCTCTCAGCAATACATTGAGTAA
>JAUXHQ010000235.1 GCA_030621455.1 Deltaproteobacteria bacterium | reverse complement strand
CTCATCACCCATGAGGGGTTTGGAACCTTCGTCAATGCGCAGCTCTTTGCTCCCCGTCTTGCGGCTTACCTCGGTATTGAGACGAAGCTTCTGGGTACGTATGAGTGCGGGGGGATGTCTTCAGCCGGAGCCGTGAAGATTGCAGCCACCGAGATCATGACGGGACGCATGGATACTTGTCTCATAATCGGCGTGGAATTGAAGCCGATGCTTCTCGATGACCCCGTCTTTGACCAGACATCCATGGCCGATCGGCATGCAGGCACATATGGGCCTTATGAGTCTCTCTGCGGCGTGACCGGACCGCTCCCCTTCTATGCGATGAGCCAACAAAGGTGGATGATCACTCACAGGATCTGCCCTGAAGACATTGCTTACCTGCCGGTCCTGCTGCGCCGGAACGCCTCCGGGAACCCCATGGCACAGTTCAGGGACCCCATTACCATCGACGACGTCCTCGATTCCAGGGTGATCTGCCCTCCCATACGACTCCTCGAGTGTTGCGCCCGGTCCGAGGGGGCCGCCGCTGTAATATTGGCATCAAAGGATGTTACCCGGCAACTGGGAGGAAAACGGATCAACATAAGGGGTTTCGGGGAAGCCCACGATGCCACGAACTACTTTCCCGCCAGGGGCGATGCCGCCCGCTTCCCCTGTGTTCGGAGGTCAGCCCATGAGGCATATGAGGATGGAGGGATAACCCCGAAAGATCTGGATGTGGTCGAGATTTACGGGGCCTTTGCCGGCACTGAAATAATGACTTACGAGGAGATGGAATTTTTCGAAAGGGGCACGGCCGCTAAGGCTGTCCGCGAAGGAAAGACTGCAATCGACGGTAAACTTCCCATCAATCCAAGCGGCGGAAGACTCTCTCTGGGCCACCCTGCAGGGGCCACACCCCTATTGGAGCTCATTGAGGTCTGCGCCCAGTTGCGTGAAGAGGCCGAAGGACGCCAGGTGAATGATCCTCAACTTGGTTTGATCCAGGCAGAACACGGGATGGTGAATGGGTCGGTAGTTTTAATCCTGGAGAGGGAGGAGTGATGACCGTCACGAGATCGAAGGCCCTTTGGCGGGCGATCGAAAAGAATGGCGATAAGGCTATGGCCCGTTTCTTCGAGGGGCTCCAGCAGAGGAGGCTTCTCGTTATCCGGTGCCGTTCCTGTGACACCCTTCATTTCCCCCCACGAGCCTTTTGTCCTGACTGTCTCAGCGAAGATGTGGAACTGGAAGAACATAGCGGAAGGGGAGAGGTCTATTCCTTTACTACAATGGCCCAACCATCCTCCAGGGGTAATCCGATCACCGTAGCCATGGTAAATTTGGAGGGAGTTGAGGGAAGGGTCTTTTCCCGGGTAAAGCTACCTTACGAGGAGATGACCATAGGCATGAACGTGGAGGTAGACTACATCGAACTCGACGGGATTGTCCTCCACTGTTTCCGACCGAGGGCCATAGGACCATGAACCCCGATCCCCATATACAAGATCCAAAACCTGAGGAGGAGGATATGTCCAAGAAAAAGAGGATAATGGATATTGTCGTTGAGAGCACTCCAATTTACCTGGAGGAAGATTCCGGATTCAATGACGTACTACGACTGTTCTCTCAGAACGATGGAATCAATGTAATACCTGTCTTGAATAATCAATCTCACCCCATTGGAGTAGTATCAAAAGATAAGGTCTTTGAAGCCCTGCTTCAGGAATATGACCCCGATACGTCAATCAAAGAGGTGACTGAGAAAGACTTCGAAGTGGTGAGTGAAGATGTTCCGCTGGAGGATATATTACGCGGGCAGTCTGATAATTGCTCACCCTTTGTTGTGGTTGATGGGGCCGGAAGGTTCTCCGGGATTATTCCCCTGGATCGTCTCTTTAAATCTTGCCGGTCTGAACTCCGATCCATCCAGGATAAGTATGATGAATTGTCGAGATCGTTTGACGAAAAACTGGAGGAATCCAAGCACACGTTTTCTCTCTTTGAAAATATTCTGGACAATGCATATGAAGGGATAGTGGTGACAGATGAAAAGGGGGTGATACGATACTGCAATCCTCAACACCTCAGTTGTATACGGAGAGAAAAAGATGAGGTCATCAATAGACATCTGAGCCTTATCAGCCCCGAATCGAGGTTATTCAAGGTCCTGGAAAGCGGAGAACCGGATATCGGGGTGCCCTTCAGAAATGATGATGGACGAGAGATGATCGTCAACCGGGTTCCCATAAAGGAAGATGGCCGAATGATCGGTGTAATGGGGGTAATCCTTTTCAAGGATCTGACGGACTTGAAACACCTTATGCAAAGATTGAATGTGCTGGAAACTACTGTTGCACACTACAAGAATGAGCTGCAAAATGTCTGGTCATCGAGATACACAATTGAAAACATCATCGGTAACAGCAAAGCAATAGAAGATGTTCGACGCTTGGCCTTAAAGGCGGCCAAAGTTACTTCTCCTATCCTGATCCTCGGCGAAAGCGGCACAGGTAAGGAGTTATTTGCCCATGCAATTCACTATGCCAGTCCAAGAAGAAATAAACCGATGATACGGCTCGATTGCTCTGCTATTCCAAGAGACCTCCTCGAATCCGAGCTCTTCGGTTACGAATCCGGAGCTTTTACTGGTGCGGGGAAAAGGGCAAAACCGGGCAAGTTCGAACTGGCTGATAAAGGGACGATTTTTTTGGATGAAATCGCAGATATGCCTTTGGAGATGCAGGCAAAGCTGCTCCGGGTTCTTCAGGAGAAAGAGATCACAAGGATTGGGGGTACAAAGCCAATAAAGGTTGATTTTCGGCTGATAAGCGCCACACATCATAACCTTGATGATCTGGTAAAGGCAAATTCCTTCAGGACTGATTTGTATTACAGGCTGAACGTCATACGTCTTGCTATTCCCCCATTGAGGGAGAGGAAAGAGGACATTCTCCAATTATCCAATCATATCTTGAGAAAGATAGGTGACCAGAATGGCAAAGGAGATATCCATCTTTCAAAAGGGGTTATCGAATTGCTCCAGGAATACCATTGGCCGGGAAACGTGAGAGAACTCGGAAATATCCTTGAACGAACGGCAAATTTTGTTGAAGAGAAAACCATAGATATAGAAGATTTACCATCATTTTTTCGAACCTCACTGAAAACAACTCACGATCCTCCCCCGCTGAAGAGATGCGTAAGAGACGTTGAGATAGCCCTCCTTGTAAGAACAATTAAATCAGTCAATGGCAATAAGGCAAAGGCGGCAAGGATTCTGGGAATCCACAGGACCGCCCTCTACAAAAAGCTGAAAAGGTTTGACATAAACACCAGTCAGTGGTCGTAACCGGATCGGCCCTTCTTTCCCGCAAGAAGTGTATCCATGTAGCTACATGTAGACATGGGTCATCCTGAGCGCAACGATCGGTTATTGGAGGAGGCTTGATTCCATAAGTGATCGAAGTGTATCCGTGGGTCTACACCTTTCACTAGGATCAACTCAGTGATGCCTCGAAGATTCACCCCTGAACCCCCGTCAAATCACAATCAGGCAACTTTTTTATCCTGCCCGGCTCCCCCAATTCATTGAATCCGGAGTACGATCCTGCAAAGTTTGTCTCTATGGTTGGTCTATTCATCCCCTTTCAGCCTGCTGGTTGGTATAGATCTTGCCATAGAAACCATAGAAG
>JAUXHQ010000194.1 GCA_030621455.1 Deltaproteobacteria bacterium | reverse complement strand
AGGATTTTTGTTCAAGATCAAGGCATGCGAAAAAAATAACCGCAGGCATATGTTTAATATTCCGAGGATTATTTTTTGAGCATAACGCAGATATTGTGCAAAAAGACCATTTATGGATGAACACAAACTATAAAATGAAGGAGGTCCTCTTTTTAAAATAAGTTGACTCCATGACACTTTTCGGTTTATTTTAGCGATAAGAAAGCGTAAATACAAGCCTTTTTTCTGGCTTCATTCCGCTCCGGCGAATCTTAGACCTAATGAACTCGATTGTACCCCGGGTGTGCTTCCCGCCGGGCGCCTGGTCAAAGCTATCGACTTTCAAAAGATCGAACCCTCTCCTCATCAACTTGTTGAGAATTGGTATGGCAATTACCTTGACTTTACCAATTATGTTATTATATATAGTCTATGGTTTTGGACACTACACTGATCGGGCAATATAAGTCCGTGAACACGCCCCGGGATCGCTCGGGGTTGTCATGAAAAAAGTTATTTAATTTCCATTCCTTAGCATCTATTGGAGATAATTATGGACTATGATATCAAAAGAGAAGATATTGAGATTCCGGATTCGCTACCATTGTTACCGGTAAGGGACGTGGTTATATTTTCATACATGATCCTGCCGTTGTTTGTTGGTAGAGAGGCGTCCATCAAGGCTGTGGATAAGGCCTTTTCAAAAAACCGCTTGATATTCCTGACCACCCAGAAGGACCCGACCATAGAAGATCCCATTCCTCAGGACATATATAAAGTGGGAACAGTGGCAGTGATCATGCGGACATTAAAACTGCCTGACGGGAGGATTAAGATTCTGGTTCAGGGCTTGGTCAGGGGACGTATAAAAAATTTTGTCCAGCAAAAGCCTTACTACATAGCAAACATCGATACGATTGAAGAACCTTCCCTGACTGCTTTGCCCATGGAAGCAGAAGCTATGATGCGAAGCGTTAAGGAACAAAGTGAGAAGGTACTTTCATTGAGAGGCATATTGTCCTCAGATGTTCTAATGGTCCTTAATAGCATTGAAGATCCGGGAAGACTGGCAGATCTGGTCGTCTCAAACCTCAGGTTGAAGATAGAGGAAGCTCAAGAGATCTTAGAGACGTTCGACCCGATTGATCGCCTTATAAAGGTCAATGAACTATTGGGCAAAGAAGTAGAACTCTCAACGATGCAGGCAAAGATACAATCCCAGGCTAAGGAAGAAATGACTAAGACACAACGTGAGTACTTCTTGAGGGAACAACTTCGGGCGATTAAAAATGAACTGGGTGATGTGGATGAAAGGACACAAGAGGTAAACGAGTTCAGGAAGAAAATCAAAAAGGCAAAGATGCCTAAAGAGGTAAATAAAGAAGCTAACAAACAATTGGATAGGCTCCAACAGATGCATCCCGATGCGGCAGAGGCCTCCATTGTGAGAACCTATCTTGACTCGTTAATAGAGCTTCCATGGAGTATAAGCACCAAAGACAACCTTGACATAAAGGCAGCCAAAGAAGTATTGGACGAGGATCATTATGATCTGGAAAAGGTCAAGGAAAGGATACTGGAGTACCTGGGCGTGCGCAAGCTTAGCAAGAAGAAGAAAGGTCCTATCCTTTGCTTTGTTGGACCACCAGGCGTGGGAAAGACGTCGTTAGGGAAATCCATTGCCAGGGCTTTGGGCAGGGAATTCACCCGGATATCTCTTGGAGGGGTTAGAGACGAGGCTGAGATTAGAGGACACAGAAGGACTTATGTGGGGGCGCTTCCAGGACGAATAATACAGGGCATCAAACAAGCAGGGTCAAATAACCCCGTCTTCATGATGGATGAGATAGATAAGGTGGGGGCTGATTTCCGGGGAGACCCTTCTGCCGCCCTATTGGAAGTCTTGGACCCTGAGCAGAACTCTGCCTTTAGCGACCACTATCTCAACGTACCCTTCGATCTCTCAAGCGTTATGTTCATAACCACCGCAAACCTTGTAGACCCAATAATCCCTGCTCTCAAAGACCGCATGGAGGTTATTACCCTTTCAGGATATACAGAAGAAGAAAAGCTAAAGATAGCCAGGAAATATTTACTTCCTCGACAGCTTGAAGAGAACGGCATTACAGAAAAGGACATGATAATATCGGATAAAGCAATTTTACAAACGATCTCACACTATACCCATGAAGCGGGGCTAAGGAACCTTGAGCGGGAGATTGCATCCATATGCAGGAAGGTCGCTCGAAAGATCGCTGAAGGGGAGAAGGGTGTCTTCAAAGTGAATAAGGGTAATGTCCACAAATATCTCGGTACACCCAAACACCTGCCTGAAGAGGAGCAAGAGGTTAGCCAGGCAGGGGTTGCAACCGGCCTCGCCTGGACACAGGCAGGGGGAGAAATCCTGCATATAGAGGCATCCACCATGAAAGGCAAAGGAAATTTGATCCTCACCGGACAACTGGGGGATGTTATGAAAGAATCTGCACAGGCTGCTCTCAGTTACGCCCGTTCAAAGGCAAAAGACCTGAAGCTAAACGCAGACTTTTATGAGAAACAGGACACCCATATCCATATCCCGGCAGGGGCTATTCCAAAGGACGGACCGTCGGCAGGGGTAACCATGGCTACTGCTTTGATCTCCGCCCTTACCAAAATTCCTGTAAATAAAGATGTGGCTATGACCGGTGAGATAACCCTGAGAGGAAGGGTGCTTCCTGTTGGAGGGTTGAAAGAAAAGGCTCTGGCGGCCTTGAGGTCAAAGATCAAGACCGTCCTCATACCTGAGAGAAATAAGAAAGACCTGGATGATATCCCCAACTTCGTAAAGAAGAAGATCAATTTTGTCTTTGCCAAGAACATGGATGACGTACTAGACGTTACGCTTCTAAAGGGAAAATCCGTTGCAACTAAGAGAACTGGGGGAATTCAGGCTAATAGAAAGAATAAAGAGTAAACTTTCCTACTCTCATCGAGACATCGTAAAAGGTATAGGCGATGATGCCTGTGTCACTCGGATTCAGACAGGGAAATTACTGCTCTCCACAACCGATACGCTTATCGAAGATGTTCATTTTGATCTAGGGTTTATCTCTGCCCATGACTTAGGTAAAAAATCCCTGGCAGTCAATGTCAGTGACATCGCTGCCATGGGAGGGGAACCGAGATTCTTCTTGCTTTCCCTGGGTATTCCCTCCAGGATATCGGTTAAATTTATCGATCAATTCGTGAGTGGCCTATCAGAGGCTGCTCAATCCTTCCAGACGTATGCTGTTGGTGGCGACACCTCTCTTTCACCGGAGAGGTTTGTTGTCAGCATTACAGTATTGGGGGAAGCCCTTCCTTCCCATGCTATTTATCGTGATAGTGCAAATGTCGGCGATCAGATATTCGTCACAGGATATCTCGGGGATTCTGCTTTGGGGCTCAAAATCCTCAAGAGTAGAACCAATCTGTCCAGGGTTGAAGAGAGGTTCAGATACCTAACGGAAAGGCACAATAGCCCAGTACCAAGGGTAACTGAAGGCAGATTGATTGCAGAAAACAGGATAGCCTCGGCCATGATTGATATCAGTGATGGCCTTATCTCAGACCTTGAACACATCTGTAGAGAGAGTATGGTTGGGGCAAGAATCTGGTTAGAAAAGGTGCCTCTTTCTGAAGCCTTTCAGAAATATTCCAAAGAATTTACCGAGAATCCTACAGATTTGCCCCTTAGTGGAGGAGAAGATTACGAACTCTTATTTACCGTAGATAAGTTTAATGTGGGTGATCTTGAAAGAATAAAGACGGAATTTCAAACGAAGGTTACCCATATTGGAGAGATTGTGGAAAAAGACAATGGAGTCAAAGTCTTAAGAGATAGTGGTCAGAGATATACGGTCAAGAAAAAAGGCTTTGATCATTTTCTATAGAGTACCGAACTCCTCTTCTGTCGTTCTAAACTACTCCATAGGCCAAATTACCAATCCATAAGCCCACGGGGAGCCTCAAGTTACAGCTTGCCCCCCGGTCGATTTTTAAAAAGACCGACGTTTCGCTTTCCTTCTCCTTCGGGCAGCCTCAAGCCTCTTCCGTTTCTTTTTAACACTCGGTTTTTCATAGAATCGTCTATGCTTGAGTTCCCGCTGGATACCCTCTAGTTGCATCCTCTTCTTGAGCAACTTAATAGCCTTTTCAATATCGCCCCTAACCTCTATACTGATGGACATTTAACTTTCCTTTCCATAACAAGACCCTCAATACCTCTACTGTATGACAGTATATTTTCGTCTGACTGCTACCATGATACTGAATAAAATTAAAAAGCCGTCTGTATCCCCCCCCCAAAACCTCCCGAGGGCAACAGAAAAAGAACAAAGCTGCACCAGCTTGAATTCACAATCGGTGAGTATAAAACAAATAAACATGAAAATCAAGCACTAAATTATCATGGCAGTAATTCCAGTTATGACAGACCCATAGTGGTTTTTATGGAGAACCCACCTAAGGGACGGGGCCGAAATAACTTCCCCATCTATGCATCTCACCTTCAGGCCATCTTTGCCCGATCTTCAAACACAAAATCCTCGAAATAGGCAAAACTATTCCTGTGGTTTTGTATT
>JAUXHQ010000220.1 GCA_030621455.1 Deltaproteobacteria bacterium | reverse complement strand
GCAATATCCTGGAATATTGTCTTGTGTTTCCCAAGACTTGACGCACTTATAATTGATCCATCCATAGCCGAAATACCCCTCAGACCTGTTACAGCAATCTCTCGAGAAATAATCACTACCACCACCCATGCAGGAACTCTCCCCAAGGGTATGAGCATGACCAGGGCCGCAGTGATTAAGAGTTTATCAGCCAGGGGGTCAAGAACCTTTCCTAAAAATGTGACGGCATCTCGCCGGCGTGCTATATAACCATCCAAAAGATCCGTGATGGCCGCTGAGGAGAAAAGCAATGCTGCAAAAAATGCCGGCAACTTTCCAGCGAAAAATAGAAAGATCACCACGAAGGGAGTTACCGCTATCCTAAAAACCGTCAGAGAATTGGGCAGATTCATTGTGATCCGATATTTTATAAAGGGGTTTTCTTGTATCTTTTAAGGTGCTTTAGTACCGCTTTCACGTATTTTTGTGTTGAATCAAAAGGTGGAATACCATTATATTTTGTGACTGCTCCCGCTCCCGCATGATAAGCGGCAATAGACAAGGTCAGGTCATCCTTGAACCTATTTAGGAGGTACTTCAAATACCTGACGCCTCCCTCGATATTTTCCTTCGGGTTGAAAGGGTCTTTTACCCTCATCTCCTCCGCTGTCTTTGGCATTAGTTGCATTAAACCTATCGCTCCTGCCTTTGAGACCGCCCTGGTGTCGAAATTGGACTCCACCCTTATTATGGCCTTTACCAGTGCGTCGTCTACCATATGTTTCTTAGATATCTTTGATATGAGACGCTCATATTTGATAGACCGCGGGTCGAAACGCTTCTCCCGTATGACCAGTTTTCCCCCGGGGGTAGTGGGGACATTGGTGTAATAGACCACGCCGTTCTTGTCTGTAAACTTATATATATCTCCTGAGCATTTACAAGGAAATACCAGTAAGTGCCCTATTATTGAAATTAAAAAGATCAGAATGATAATTACCGAGAAGCGTTTCTCGGACATTTCCGGTCTCAAGCTTTTTCCCTCTTGTATTTTTCAAGGCATTCCCTGCTGCAAAAATACAAGTCCTCCCCGTTTATCTTTGCCGGATACGCATCCCTCCTAAGGACGTACACTTGGCAATACGGATCCTTTATCATCTCCTCTTCACCCAGACTTTTCTCAGGAGAGATGTTCTCTGCACGTCTCTTCGTGGACGGAGATAGAAGCGACCTGATGAGCCCGTACAGAAGGTAACCTAATATTAGGAAAATGATGAAGCGCATATGAAAGCCCTGCCGAGCGTCTTTTATGTCCTTATTACGTTCTTATTATCACCTGTTCTTTCCAATAGTTCTCGCACGGATTCATTTAGCGTGGGGTGAATCAATTGAGGACAAATCTCATTAAGAGGGACAAGAACAAACCTTCTATCCTGGATGAGGGGATGCGGGATCTGGAGTTCCGGTCTGTTTATTACCTCATCGTTAAAGAATAATATATCTAAATCTATGGTTCTTGGAGACCACCGATACTCTCTTACCCTTTTCAACTGTGCTTCAACACCCTGCAAGAACCTTAAAAGTTGAGGAGCAGTCAGAGAGGTTTTAATCTTGATTACAGAATTGACAAACCAGTTCTGATCTTCTTTGCCCCATGGCTCCGTCCTGCAAAAGGAAGACACTTCCAGGATCGTATTTCCTCTGTGCTTAGAGACCTCCTTAATCGCGTCATTACAGTGCGTGATCTTATCGCCCAGATTAGACCCAATCCCTATGTACGCGATGTTCTCCATTAAAACCCCGTTTTTTTCAACCGTTCCATGGCTTCGGCAATTCTATGCTCCGGCATCGTCAAGGCCATGCGTATATATCCCTCCCCCGCTTCACCGAATCCGTTTCCAGGTGTGGTCACAATACCGGCTTTATTCAGGATGTGTGCGCTGAACGCGGCAGAAGTATACCCCTTGGGGACTTCAACCCAGACATAGAAAGTGGCCTTCGGACTTTCTACTTTTAAGCCAATCTCCAGGAGCCCGGTCACCAGAGTATCTCTTCTCCTCTGATATATCCTTCTCATCTCTTCAACTGATGACTGGTCACCCTCCAATGCCTCGACCCCTGCTTCCTGGATGGCCTGAAATAGGCCCGAGTCCACATTTGTCTTTATCTGTCCTAACCCGTCTAGAACGGTTGAATTACCTACTGCAAACCCTATCCTCCACCCGGTCATATTGTATGTTTTTGAGAGGGAATGAAACTCTATGCCCACCTCCTTGGCCCCTTCTATTTCCAAGAAGCTTATAGGTATGTTGTCATCATAGTACATCTCTGTATAAGGAGCATCATGACAGATGATTATGTTATGTTTCCCGGCAAATTCAATTAACTCTGCGAAAAATTCCCTGTCAGCTACAGCGGCAGTCGGGTTGTTCGGATAGTTGACAAAGAGTAGTTTTGCTCTCTTGGCCACATCGTCCGGTATCTTCTTTAGATCGACGAGAAACCGGTTTTCCTTGAGAAGAGGCATAAAGTATGGCTCCCCTCCCGCAAATTTTGCCCCTATGCTGTAGACCGGATAGGCAGGGTCCGGAACCAAGACTATATCACCTGAGTTAACAAAGGCTAAAGAAATATGTGCTATCCCCTCCTTAGATCCAATTAAAGAGAGAACCTCTTCACCGGGGTCCAGGTCCACGTTGAACCTCTTTTGATACCAATTGGCCACTGATTCCCTGAATTCAATCATCCCCTCGTATGAAGGATATTGATGGTTCTTTTGGTCCTCTATTCCCTTCTTCATCCTGGCAATGATATTCGGTGGGGTGGGCATGTCGGGGTCACCGATGCTCAAATCAATGATATCTACTCCTTTGGCTACCTGTTCAGCCTTCATCTTATCTATGGCAGCAAAGAGGTAAGGAGGTAAATCCTTTATTCTGGACGCTTTTTCTACTCTAACCATTGAATGGTCTCCCAATAAATCAACCCCCCTTATTTCAGGCCCAGCACATCCTGCATGTCGTACAGCCCATCCGGTTGGTTGACAATCCATTTTGCAGCCTTAACAGCGCCTCTGGCAAAGCCGTCCCTGCTATGTGCCCTATGTGTGATCTCCAACCTTTCACCCAATCCCCCGAAGACAACTGTATGCTCGCCAACAATGTCCCCGGCCCTCACGGCGTGAATACCAATCTCCCTGTCCGTTCGTTCCCCAACGATGCCCTTCCGTCCATAGACCCCCACCGCATCCAGGTTTCTCTTCAGTGTTTCAGCAATTATTTGGCCAATCTTCACAGCGGTTCCACTGGGTGAGTCTTTTTTAAACCTGTGGTGAGCTTCGATGATCTCAATATCATAATCATCTCCCAACACCCTTGCCACATCCGCTATTACCTTAAACATAAGGTTTACCCCAACACTCATATTTGGGGCAAGGACGCATTTTGTATTTTTTGACAATCTCTTCACCTCTGCCATCTCTTCCGCCGAAAACCCAGTGCTTCCTATTACAACCGGTTTCCCGCCTTCAGCAGCGATCTTGAGGTTGTCAAGAGATGCAGCGGGGTCAGTAAAGTCTATGATTACATCTCCCAGATGAACGACTGCACCAAGATCATCTCTTATCTCCACGTTTGATATTCCTAAACCCGCGATTTCACCAGCGTCCCTACCCAGCGCAGGATGATCCTTGTTCTCCACCGCACCAATAAGCTCAATCCCGTCGGTTGCACTTATCACATCTATTACCCTATTGCCCATCCTACCCGCGGCTCCGACAACAATGGACTTCAGCATATCTTTCTCCCAGCAAATTATTAGAGTGTAACCTTTTTCGTTTAATGTTCAGTATCCATGATCACATTTGTTGCCGGTTGCTTGCTTCTTATTGCTCGTTGTACGTAAGGAGCTGTCGTAACACCATGTAATCCAATGAAAATCTAGTGTAA
>JAUXHQ010000276.1 GCA_030621455.1 Deltaproteobacteria bacterium | reverse complement strand
TAGATACGTCGAACGGAGTTCACATGGGTTTCTGTATGGTCAGTAGTAATACCTCCTCAGGCCAAGGCTCAACTTCCGATTTTCCCAACTGTCCGGACCGATGGCATATACTCCGGCGTGTCATCGATGTAAAAAGGAAACTCGCCACTTGAAGAGTCTTTGACATAATGCATCAGGGCTTCCCGTATAACCTGGAAAGCCAGTTCATCCCAGGGGATCTCCTTTTTTTTGAAAAGTCGCACCTCAAGACTCTCTTCTCCAGCGCTGAAATCCAGATCAACCAGCCGGGCACGGAAGAGGAGGTATACCTGGTTGACAATGGGCAGGTCATACAGAGCATAGGGTTTTAGGTTGTCAACCTTAGCACAGGCCTCCTCAAAAGTCTCCCGCTTGGCCCCCTCTGTAACAGTTTCTCCGTTTTCGAGATATCCGGCGGGTATTGTCCATTTTCCATAACGTGGTTCTATGGCACGGCGGCAGAAGAGAATGCTCTCCTCCCAAACGGGTATGCAGCCAACCACTATATTGGGGTTTTCATAATGGACCGTCCGGCATGTCTTACATACAAAACGCGGTCTATCGTCGCCAGGGGGAACACAAGATGTCACTGGTGAAGCGCACTTACTACAGTAATTCATAAACGAGATAACTCCTTTAGGCCAAAATCCCTATGTGTGCCATTCCTATAGTCCTTAAGAAAAAGATTTTGGAGTTCAACATAGCCTCGTAACGAAAAACAACCGGTTACGGGTTCCAAGCAAGCTCAAAGCTGAAAGCTCAAGGATCAAAGAAAAACCAAGATTCCGCTGCTTTGAGCTTTCAGCTTTGAGCCTTCCATTAGTAACAACAAAGTTAGTATTACTGAGCCTCTACTGTATCCCAAAAACATTATCTTGAAATCTATAGTATGGGAAAGCTTAAGACATTGTTTACCATATGGGTTCAAATTCCTTCTCTTATACCTGTGAACGTTTGTTCTCATATGCCTTATTACCGTCTATGAGCACCAATTCCGGTACAGAACGATAGTCCAGTGGATGGCCGCTGAAGACTACCAGGTCTGCATCCTTGCCTACCTCGAGGCTTCCCACCTTTTCGGCCACACCGATTATCTCAGCAGGGTTGATGGTAATGGCCTTGAGAGCCTCGTCCTCCTTCATACCCTGTTGCACTGCCAGAGCTGCGTTTATGGTCAGATATCTTACCGCCGACATTTCATCGGTTTGAATAGCTACCTTGACACCGGCGTTGTTCAAAATAGCGGGGTTCCGTGGTGTCATCTCACGAAGCTCGTACTTCATCCTTGAAAAAAGGATAGGCCCCACCACACAGGGGACCCCTTTTTCAGCCAGGATGTCCGCTATCTTAAAGCCTTCCGTGGCATGCTCGATTGAAAAGCGTAGACCGAATTCCTCGGCGATGCGCACTGCGGTCATAATGTCGTCAGCACGGTGACAATGGATCATGGCCCTTAATTTTCCCTCAAGTACGGGGATAAGGGCTTCCATACTGATGTCTCGCTCCGGTGGATCAGGTTCTTCCGGTCGCTCCCCCCTGCCCTGCTCTTGTTTCATCTCCCATTGACACAGCCTGTTGCGGTAGTGGCGTAGCTTTTCTTTGTAACGCGTCCACTTATCGCGATAATTCTGGGCTTCCACCAGTACGGAGCGTAGTTGAGCAGCATTTGCCATACGCGTCGAGGGGAACTTTTTCTGCTCCCCATAGACCCGCTTAGGGTTTTCGCCCAAGGCCATCTTCATGCCTGAAGGTGCCATGACAACCATCTCTTCAATTGTTCTCGCCTTCTTTGTCTTCATACAGGCGAACTGTCCTCCGATCAGGTTCCCACTTCCCGGCCCTGTGTTGATCGTTGTAACTCCCGCTTCTCGCAGATCCTTGAAGGCTATGTCCTCCGGGTGGATAGCGTCGATCGCCCGCAGGTGGGGGGTGATAGGACATGTCATCTCGTTGCCATCATACTCAGACTGTCCGACGCCATCTGCGAAAATGCCGGTGTGGCAATGGGCGTCGATAAGGCCAGGCATAACCACCTTCCCACTTGCATCATAGACTTCAGTCCCAGGGGGGATGTCCACATCCTTACCCAAAGCAACAATGCGTCCGTCTTCAATAAGTACGGTTCCATCGTCAACGATGCCTTGAGTTATGGTCATCAGTCTTCCTTTCGCAACAGCTATCATAATGCTACCTCTAGTCGAATAAGGTATGGGGGCGGACGGAGGGCTAACATCTGTTCACCCTGGTCGATGCGGGACCCCGCTCCTGCCTTGTGTAACACATCTATTTTCTTGTCGTAAGTTCTCCTTTCAACCGGTTACAATAGTTCCTCAAGGTCCAGGGTTGCCTGTTCATAGGTGGATTCAAGTATTTTATAAAGGGCAACAAGAAGCAAGCGGCCGGCAACTGGAAAGCGAGAACGAAAAAAGGCTACATACAAATGATATAACACTTATCGTCCTTGAATGAAAGTCATAATTTCATGGATGGTGCATGTCCTCCAGCCTCTCATTCATCGGGTGACAGCGAGGACGAGACAAAAGGAGAGGAGAGGAGAGGAAGCAAGAGAAAAATAAGCCGGCGCAGGTCGAAAATTTTCGGTCTGTGCGGTATGCAATGGTTGACTATGTACGACAAACGTTCTATTATGTGACTGTTCTTTTTCTCATGACTTGAGCCATTTTGAAGATTCTGACTTTGATTTTTCAAACACCTCTAAGAAGGAGCATATTATGAAAGAATTCAATGAAATCCTGTTTCCTATCGATTTCTCGGAAGTTACGCCTAAAATTGTACCCTGGGTACTCACCATGGCGAAAAGGTTTGATTCAAATATTCATTTGCTCTTCGTTGCACGCAGGCTTGAACACTTTTCAAGCATGT
>JAUXHQ010000225.1 GCA_030621455.1 Deltaproteobacteria bacterium | reverse complement strand
TGAAAGTAAAATGGCGAGATCTCTTCGAAAACGAGAGGGTGAAAACCGATCTCTTGTATGGACTCCTGATCGGCCCATTAGTAATTACTCAGGCCGTAATAAATAAGATCCCTACATGGCCTTCTGATACTTTAGCCGAAGTTTGAACCAAGCTCCCAACGGTTTGGTTCATCCGGCAACACGCTCACCACACAGGATATGACAAGATGGTTCCTGCCAGGGGATTTTACTTGACAAAAGCGTCTCATTATCATAATGTTTTCGCTGCAAAAAAACCGGAAGTCTTCACATCAGCCCCATTCAACTTTAAGCACATAACTAATTCTAATTAAATAGTATAGGAAATCCCGTTTTTTAGTCAATTATATCAATTAGTTTCTGACTATGTGTGCCAGCCGCTCACAGCTATTAAGCTGGTAAGCCATTAAGCTTCTATGCCAAACAGGCTTAACAGCTAACAGCCAACAGCTCGCCCGAAGGGCGCTAAGTTCAGGAGATTAATGTTTCATGATGGGAGAGATCCCCCCCTGTAATATAAGAATCGACAAAGAGGGGAACTGGTACTATAAGGAGGCCCCTATAATCCGTGAAGACATCTATCTTCTTTTTAATCAACACATTGTAAAGGGATCGGACGGGAGATACCTTCTCCACATAGGTAATGAGAAGTGTTACCTTGAGGTCGAGGACACCCCCTTTGTCATAAAGAGAGTGTCTTTGCGGACAGATTTCAAAATACTCCTCAACGATGCAACTCAAGAGACTCTCCGGTTGGATACCCTTCGGGTTGGCACAGACAACATTCTTTACTGCAAGGTGAAAAACGGGAAATTCGATGCCAGGTTTAGCAGGCCGTCTTACTACCAGTTCGCAGAACACATAGCGTACGATGAGGACGAGGACAGATATTTCATACCCCTTGACGAGAAGAGGTACTATCTGGAATGGACATACGACTGAAAAAATCACCGGGTCGAAGGGCAGATTGCAGGTCAACGCGATGGCGATTTAGGAAGGAATTGGGAGACGGTATTTAACTATGGCGATATTGGCACCGTTTAAGGGAATACTCTATAATCAAGAAAAAGTAGGAGACATGTCTCTTGTTGTGACCCCCCCCTATGATGTCATAACAAAAGAAGACCAGGAGAGATATTACCAGAGACATCCTTACAATACCATCCGTCTTATCCTGGGAAAGGATCTCCCCGGAGATAATGACCGGGTTAACAAGTACACAAGGGCAGCTAATTACCTGGATAGATGGCTGGAAGATGATATTTTGATGATGGATGCCGTGCCCTCCATATATTATTGCCGGCAGGAATTTGTCATAAAGAGGACGGAGAAAATAACAAGGAAGGGATTCATAGCCCTTGTAAAGCTGGAGAATTTTGATAGTGGGGTGGTGCTTCCCCACGAAAAGACTATGAAAGAACCGAAGGCTGACAGGTTGAAACTGATGGAATCCTGTGGTGCAAACCTAAGTCCGATATTTTCTCTCTATTCTGATGTCGGCAAGAACATAGATGTGATTATTGAAGAGAAGATATCTACCCATCCCTTTATGGATTTAGATGATGATGTAGGAACGAGACATCAGTTGTGGAGAGTAAATGATAAGGATGTCATAGATGAAGTGATCAAGGAAATGGAAGGTGTATCCTTATTCATTGCTGATGGTCACCATCGGTATGAGACTGCTTTGAATTACAGTCGTAAGATGCAAAAAAGCAGAGGCTTCAGAGGCAACGAAGCCTACAACTACGTGATGATGTATTTATCAAACATGCATGACGATGGGTTGGTGATATTGCCTACTCACCGTCTGCTGTATAACCTGAACGAATTGAATCCTGCTACCTTCTGTCAAAAGGCCGAGGAATACTTTCACGTGGATGAGTTTGAATTCACCAGCAGTAATGATTCGGGGGCTAGAAGAGAGTTCTTTAACCAGCTGGAAAGACGGGGACAAAATCGACACACCTTTGGTCTGTACATGAAGGGGGCGAGCTGTTATAATCTTTTGACCCTAAAGAGTGATGATCTCGTAGATTCGGTGATTATGGGCGATGTGCCCACTGTGCTGAAGAGGCTGGACGTCAGTATCCTCCAGGCCTTTATCCTGAACGGCATTTTGGGGATCAGTGACCAAAGTATGGAAAGCCAAAAGAATGTTGATTTCATTGAAGATGGTGATAAAGCTATAGAACTTGTTAATAAGGACAAGTATCAGTTGGTTTTTTTTGTAAATCCGACAAGGGTTAAACAGGTCAATGAAGCTGCCTTTGCGCAGGTGAGAATGCCACAAAAGTCTACATTTTTCTATCCTAAACTCCTGTCCGGATTAGTACTAAACAGTATCGCCCCACCTCCCTCTTGAACCGATCATGGTAGAGCCTTGTCAGGTTGTAAAAGATGACGAAACTCTTGATGACCTCTTATGTGGAAATTTAAAGATAATTCAGAAGAGGTATGGATATCGATTCTCTATTGATGCTATACTCCTTGCAGGTTTTATAGGTGTGCCCGAGGGGGAATCGGTCATCGACCTGGGGACAGGATGTGGCGTAATACCAATCTTGATAGCACACAGGACCCATGTCAAGAGTATAGTGGGGGTCGAGGTTCAGAAAGACCTGGCTGAGATGGCGAATAGGAGTGTGGAGTTAAATGGTCTTTCCGGAAGAATTAAAATTTTACATGAAGATTTGAATAATCTGGCGGGGTCATTTGGACCCGAGACCTTCGACATGGTGGTCAGTAATCCGCCTTATAGAAAGGCCCGTTCCGGAAGGATCAATCCTGATTCTCAAAAGGCTATAGCTCGGCACGAGATCAAATGTTCTCTGCAGGATATATTGAGGGTTTCAAGGTACCTTCTAAAACCCAGGGGAAAGGTCTGCCTGATCTTTCCCGTTGTCAGATTTGGGGATATTATGTCCCAACTGAGAGGGACCGGTCTTGAGCCTAAAAGACTGCAAATTGTTTACCCTAACATGAACTCTGAGGCGAAACTTGTTCTCATAGAGGCTTGCAAAGGTGGGAGGGCAGGGCTAAAGGTCCTCGAACCCCTCTTCACTCATGGTACGAACGGAAACCCAAACTTTTAGCCTACCTCCATCCGGTTCGTAACTCCCGGAGTTTAGCATCCTTGATCATTAGACGCAATAGAACCTCTCGGATATTGGGGTCTTTTATGTGAGACAGGTCCTTCTCTATGCTTTCCTGGCAATCTTCATTGCCTGCCACATGGAGCAGTTGCCCATGAGTAGATGTTGTATCTGGAGCGTTCGGGGAAGGGATCTCCCCTAAAGTAAAATGAAGCTCCTTTACTATCCCTTTCCCTATTTTCCCGTTTATACGCTCTATGATCGTTTGTTTTAAGGCTTCCAACTCACACATCCAAGTATGACTTGAGACCCTTACAAAGAGTTTACCATTCCTGATATTCTCCGCCTGAGTACGGTCTGCAATATGTTCCCCTACTACTTTCCCCCAAACTTCCAGGACACGGTATTCTTTCATTCTGGGACCATATTTCAGTTCTTTCAGGGCGTGATCTAGTATCGAACCTATGTTATACATCATCAATCCAAATTCACAATCTTTACACCAGGCGGAACATCCAGATCGAAGACATCTTCAGTTACGCCGGTATTTATCTCAAGTTCACTGTAGTTGACCCTGATTTTGGTTGAGCTTGAAGGCAGCAAAATGCAGGCAGACATAGGAAACACCCTGCCATTTATCCTCTTATAATCATCGAATATTACCCCGAGGACAAAGTTCTCTGAAGAATCGTAGATCTCGGTTTTCAT
>JAUXHQ010000080.1 GCA_030621455.1 Deltaproteobacteria bacterium | reverse complement strand
CCCCCCCCCAACCAAACTGGCTATGCGAGGGGTCGCCACAGCAACCAGGATCATGGATAAACAACTGAAAAACACGGTAGATAGCACCAGATAAGGTGCAAAAATGAGCCATTTATACGGTTGGTAAAGTATATACATTATCTTTTTCATATGATGATCCCAGTAATGCCACTATCTTTCGAAGACGTTAATACGTGCGACACTATAGCAAAGATGGGAAAAAGACAAGGAAATTCGCTAAAAATGCTACGCTACCATGGGATCCTTAGTGTCTTGAAATTCCCGTGATTAGAACCGTTTCCCGAATATTATCTTGCCATGGTGGGATTGTTCGGCTAACATAACAGAGTCCGTGGGTATCGATGATTTGAGATATAGCGTCTGTTTTTACCTATCCGTTAACAAGCCCGGCATCGTCTGCCATAGAGATACATTCTTTTCGCACCTCTTGACTGTGGTGAGGTTAGGGTCTGTGGGGATGGTTCCTTGCAGTCCTCCATATTGAACAGGAGCTGGAAGTGTTTAAGTTCTTACATGCAGCAGACATTCATCTTGACAGTCCCCTTCGTGGTCTCGAACGATATGAAGGTGCACCCGTTCACGAGCTTCGTTGTGCGGCACGCGAAGCTTTAAGCAACTTGGTGGACTTGGCCATCTCCGAGAACGTGAATTTCTTGCTCATCGCAGGTGATCTGTACGACGGTGACTGGAAAGACTATAACACAGGCCTTTTCTTTGCCAAGGAAATGTCAAAACTTCGCGAGGTTGGAATAAGGGTCTATATTGTTTTCGGAAATCATGATGCTGCAAGCCAGATAACGAAGAGACTTGAAAATATCCCTTCCAACGTTCACCATTTCACCACCAGAAAGCCGACAACCGAAATTATCGAGGATATCGGCGTTGCCATTCATGGACAGAGTTTTTCAAAGCGGGTAGTAACAGAAAACATTTCATCTGCATACCCCGAAGCAAGACCAGGTTATTTTAATATAGGTGTCATTCATACGAGTCTTACCGGCCGGGAAGGGCATGAGCCCTATGCCCCGTGTACAGTAGATGATCTGCTTTCAAAGAATTATGACTACTGGGCGCTGGGCCATGTTCACAGACGCGAGGTCTTGCACGAAGATCCCTGGATTATCTTCCCAGGCAATATCCAGGGCAGGCATATAAGAGAGACCGGACCTAAGGGCTGCACCCTTGTCGCAGTCGAGGATGAAGGGAGCGTTCTGGTGGAACATCTGGATCTGGACGTGCTCCGCTGGGACTCATGTGATGTGGACAGTTCAGGAGCGGAAAGCCCGGATGAGGTTGTGGGGAGAGTGAGGGCTGAGATTACAAAGAAGATCAGTGATAGTGATGAGCGGCCTCTGGCCTTGCGGGTCATTATCACAGGCAGATGCCATGCTCACCATGAACTCGTTGTGAATCCGGAGAGATGGACCAGCGAAATACGGGCTGCTTCCACGGACGAAAGTGGGGGGCGCGTCTGGATCGAGAAGATAAAGATGAAGACAAAACCTCATGTTGACCTGAAAAAGATGGAGGAACACAATAATCCCATGGGCAGCCTCCTCCGTTTTATCCATGAGATTGACTCGGAACTTGCCGCCATGCGCGAACCCGGCGGTGACGCTATGGAGGTCATAGAAGCGCTGGCAGCCGACTTCGCAAAGCTCAAGGCAAAACTTCCTTCTGAAGTATACCATGAGGATGAGTTATTGAACCTTAAAGACCCCGAAACACTTAGAGAAATGTTTGAAGAGGCCCAAAAGATACTCGTATCAAGGCTCTTGTCCGGAGGAGGCTTCTGATGAAGATCCTTACCCTTAATCTCAAGGCGTTCGGTCGATTCAAAGAGACATCCCTTGATCTCTCCGGAGGGCACTATGGGCTTCACATCGTTTATGGGTTGAATGAGACGGGCAAGAGCACGGCCCTGAGAGCACTGGAGGCGCTTTTCTATGGCATAGAGCATCAAACCCGAGACAATTTCCTGCATGGTAACCAAAACCTGAGAATCGGGGGTATTGTCCGGCACTCAGACAGGAGTGAACTCGCTTTCGTACGGCGCAAGGGAAACAAGAACACACTCCTTGATACCAAAGAAAATCCAATGGCGGATTCTGTGCTGGATAAATTTATTGGCGGAGTGACGCGGGAACAGTTTCACACGCTATTCGGCATCAACCATGAGACGCTGAGAAGAGGTGGCATGCAGTTGGTGGCAGGCGGGGGTGACCTGGGGGAAAGCCTATTCGCCGCCGGCACTGGTATTACGGATCTCCGCAACATTGCACAGAGCCTTCAGAATGAGGCACAAGAGACCTTCAAACCCAGAGGTTCCACCCAATTATTGAACATTCTCATCACGAATTACAAGAATGCCAAGAAGAACAGAAACGAGCTTTCCCTTTCCAGCCGTGAGTGGGGAAGTCATGAAAAAACTCTAAATGAAGCTAAGGCCAAACGGGAGAAAATCCGCACAAGGCTCAAAAAGCTACGTAGTGATAAAGGCCGGTTAGAACGCCTGAAAGAGGCACTTCCTATCATAACGGAGAAAAAGGAATTATCTGCACGCCTTTATGAGTTTAAAGATACTCCTCTCCTCGACCCATCTTTCCCCGACGAACGGCGCAACGCAATTCGTGAACTGGAGAAGGCAAGATCTGATGCGAATAAGGCCACTGAAGACCTGGAGTTGATTGAGAGACAGATCAAAGATATGTCCGTTCCGGAGGATATTATTTCTCATGCAAAGGTCATAACCGAACTCCACAAAGGTCTGGGAAGTCACCTTAAGGCCGGTCAAGATCTGCCCGGAATTAGAGGAAAATGGGAGGCCTTACAATCAGATGCAAAAAAAATACTTACAGAACTTCGACCCGGTCTCGGCCTCAATAATGTTGAGGCCCTTCGTTTAACAGATACAAAACGTGTTATGATCCATGACCTTGGCGGCACATATCAGAGCCTTCAGGATGAGTCAACACGGACAGCAGAGGCCATTGAGGAGTTAGAAGCTGATTATGCCGGGGCAAAGGAAAACCTTAAAAAGCTGGAGGCTCCCCTCGATGCCGATGAGCTTCGATCTACTCTTCGTCGTATACAGAAGTCCGGCGACCTTGAAAAAGAGTCAGGAACGGCCCGGTCCAGACTTGAAACAGAAGAAAAACAGGGGGATATAGTGCTAAAGGCACTGCAACTTTGGACCGGGACCCTTGAAGACCTTGAGGCTTTATCTGTGCCTTCGTCCGAGTCGATTGATCGTTTCCTGTTGCAGTTTGATAATCTAGGTCACAAGATTCGGGACACCTCGGACCGCATCAGAGAGAATCAAGATGAAGGCGATAATTTTGATGCGCAGATAAAGGCCCTCCGGATTGCCGGTTCCGTGCCCACCGAGCAAGAACTCATAAAGGAACGGAAGAGACGGGATCGTGGTTGGGATCTGGTGCGGAGGGCATGGCTTGAAAATGAAGATATCGAGGAGGAGAGTAAGGCCTTTGACCCCGAGGAACCCCTTGACAAAGCCTACGAAAAAAGCTTGTACCAGGCTGACGAGATAGCGGACCGCTTACGTCGGGAGGCCAAACGCGTGGAAAAACTGGCCCAGCTCCTTGCATCCCACGATAAGTGTGTGGAGAAACTGGAAGCATCAGCAAGCGAGCGAGACAGGCTTTTGCACGAACAAGACAACCTGGAAAAAGAGTGGGACGCCTACTGGGAAGAGACAGGCATTAAACCCCAACCTCCAAAAGAGATGATAGCGTGGCTGAGAAAACAGGAGCAGCTTGTCAATATGGGTGTCACTATCAGGGAATGTCGCAGGGATGTGATTCGTATCGAGAGGATTATCCGGGAACACTCCGAGGATCTTGGGAGATGCCTCAGACATTTAGGGAAAGAAGAGCCGTCACCGGATCAATCTCTCAACGCCATCCTTGACCGGTGCCAGATAATTATTGATGATATAGAGGGGGTTACCCGGCGTCGCAACGATGTTGAAAAAGAGATAAATGATATCAAAAAGAGACGTGCGGCTGCCATGAGGAAAAAGACAATGGCGCAGCGTAACCTTGATAAATGGTATGAATCATGGGGCAAGGCCGTTATTGAATTGGGGTTGCCGGTTGAAACTACCCCCAACCAGGCCAATGCCTTCATCAGTGCAACACAGAAACTTTTCGAAAAGGTTGACAAGGCGGACGAACTCAATAGCAGGGTGGAGGGGATCAGGCGGGATGCGAAACAGTTCGAGACGGAGGTAAGAGGCCTGCTGGGACAGGTGGCGCCGGATCTTATTGAAACCCCAATCTACCAATCAGCGGAGGAGTTGAATGCCCGGCTCGTCAAGGCCCGTGAAGACTTTGCTACGTTGAAGGAGTTAAGGAAAAGGAAGAGGGAAAAAGTTGCCACAATACTGAAGGCAAGAACAACAATAAGAGAAACAACGGAGCAGCTAAAGGCAATGTGTCAAAAGGCCGGCTGTTCCGATTACGGTGAGATGGAGAAGGTTGAGTTCAAATCAGCCGAGAAAGGTAAACTGGAAGGCCTCATTGTGCAGCTTGAATCTCAGCTTCAACGGGTTTCCCATGGCGGAGGTCTGACGACAGATGAACTCATCCGTGATGCCGAAGGGGTGAATCCGGACGATCTGCCGGTATTGATTGAAGATCTCGAACATACTATTGAGGAAGAGCAGAATCAGTTGTCCGATCTTGACAACACCATAGGAGGAGAAGAGAGAGAACTTATGAGGATGGATGGTAGCGCCGGAGCTGCCGAGGCAGCGGAGGAAGCCGAGGGAATCCTTTCCGGGATCCGGGATCATACGGAACGATATATGCATCTTCGTATGGCCTCTGCGATCCTCAGCAAAGAGATTGAACGGTACAGGGAAGCTAATCAGGACCCTATACTGCGGCGTGCCGGCGCAGTATTCTCCCAATTGACGTCCGGGTCTTTCTCGGGGCTGAAACCCTCCTATGATGACCGGGACAACCCTATTTTGCTCGGGGTCCGGTCTACGGGTGAGGAGGTTACTGTGTCCGGCATGAGCGATGGCACTTGCGACCAGCTCTACCTATCCTTGCGACTGGCAAGTCTTGAGAAGCATATGGAAGAAAGCGAGTCCATGCCATTTATTATAGACGACATCCTTATCAATTTCGATGACAACAGGGCCGAGGCAACCCTGCAAGTCCTTGCCGAACTTTCAGAAAACACCCAGGTCATCTTCTTCACCCACCACCGTCATCTTGTGGAACTAGCTGAGACATATGTTGCGAAGGATGCTCTATTCACGCATTCTCTTTCCAGGTAAATAGAACCACTTTCTTTTGTGGAGTATATTAGCACAAGACGGGTAATGAACCATGCATGGATTCGACGAAATCCTTCGCCTCTTCTCGGGTCGATATCACCTCTTCAGCTTCTGCTTCTTCTAATGCGGAAAGGAGCCTTCCCACCTCTCTCCCCGACGGAATTCCCAGTAATTCCATTATCTCCTTTCCATTCAATAGTGGCCTTCCTGGTGTCTTAAGCCACTCCTCAAAGTAATACTTCAAGACATCCTCTATTACATCCACAAGAGGAATAGTCGGTTGAGGGCCTGAGTGTGTCTTTGTTGCCAGGCCGTCGGCAAGGGATAGCATAAGGCAGTCTAACCCGTCCCCGTCCAAGTCCCTGAAGAAACGATATTTAGCTCTACGGCTCACATTGCTTGACTTGGATAAATTCAGGATTCGCATGTGATTCCTGGTCAAATTAGTGATGATCCGGCTTGCCTTCCGGCCCAGTTTGAGCTTACCGGCCATGGTTTTGTTGATCTTTTCCCCAACCCTCTCATGTCCAAAGAACCTTACCCTTTCACCATCATGACTTCTGGTCTCAACCTTTCCGGAGTCGTGGAGGAAGGCTGTGAGTTTTAGCAAGTTGTGCCTCGTAATATTGCTTTCTAGTTCTTCTCTAAAATGTGCTGTGAGAAACGCGGTATGATCAGGAAAATAATGGGAGAAGTTGGACAAGATCGCTTCCACAAACCCCACACTTCTTAATGCGTGATAAAAGAGACTATGGTCATGATGTTCACCCTGGTCAAAATCCTTCCAAGAATCCACCTCAGGTATCACCATAGCCAGTAACCCCAAATTATCAAGTTTCTCGATGGATTCGGAAGAAAGGGGTGCAGATAATATTAGAAACAGCTCATCCCTAATTCTCTCCCAGGAAGAATGGATCAAAAGCGCTTTTTTATCTTTGATAAGTTCTTCTGTACTGTCCTCCATAGAAAAATTGGTTGCCGCGGCAATCCTTACCGCCCGGAGTAAGCGAAGGGGATCGTCGTCGAAGACCTTAGAAGAGGAAACCCTGATTATACCCTCCTCCATATCACTCGCTCCACCCACGGGATCAATGATATTGACCTCCTCTTTCTCAAAGAGGTCTTCCAGATCGATGGCCATTGAATTTATGGTAAAATCCCTCTCTCTCAAGTCTTCTTCGATCCCTTGTCCGCGGAGTGGGGAAAGATCTATATTTACAATCCGGCCCTTCTCCTTGACTGTAACACGATAGTGTCTTCGTTCCTGATCTAAACAGAAAAAAGTCCCCCCTATCTTTTCAGCAAAGAGTTTTGCGGTTTTCCGCACATCACCCTCTATGGCAAGGTCAAAATCTCTACCCAGGCGAGATGATAGAAGCAAATCTCTTATGGCTCCACCCACCAAGAACATGGGAAGACCCAACTCTTTGGATGCTGTGAACGCACCCTCAAGGATCTTTGACCTGGTCAATTCCTTGAAATTGATCTTTCTCAATTTTTCATCCTTCGCTCCACAGATCTGGCATGGGCATCAAGCCCTTCTATCCTGGCGAACCGGACTACATCCTTGCCAACCCTGTCTAATGCTTCTTGTGAAAACGAAACAATGCTTGATTTCTTTATGAAATCATCCACACTGAGGGGGGAACTGAAGCGGGCCGTTCCTCCGGTAGGAAGTATATGGTTAGGGCCTGCCAGGTAGTCTCCCACCGCCTCCGGTGAGGTGTGGCCCAGGAAGATGGCCCCTGCGTTCTTTACCTGGCCCAGGATTTCAAAGGGCTTCTCCACGGCCAACTCCAGGTGCTCAGGGGCCACTCTATTTGCGAGTGCAACGGATTCAGCAATGTCTTTTGTAATAATTATAGCGCCGTTATTCTCCACCGATGATTCGGCTATGGCCTTCCTTTCAAGGTCCTCTAACTGTTCGTGGACTTCACTGTTTACCCTCTCAGCAAATTCAGCAGAGTCTGTTACAAGGAGAGAAGCCGCCATCTCATCATGCTCCGCCTGGGACAGGAGGTCAGCAGCAACGTAGGATGCCGGTCCACTCCCATCAGCAATAATCAGGACTTCACTCGGGCCGGCAATCATGTCGATGTTAACCTCTCCGAAGACCAGTTTCTTAGCACAAGAGACGTAAACATTTCCAGGCCCCACTATCTTGTCAACCCTCGGGATAGTCTCAGTCCCGTATGCTAGTGCGGCTATGGCTTGAGCGCCCCCCACTTTGAAAATGCTGCTTACGCCGGCTACACTTGCGGCCACCAAGACATGGGGGCTGA
>JAUXHQ010000144.1 GCA_030621455.1 Deltaproteobacteria bacterium | reverse complement strand
CAAGGACCAGCATTGGTCTCTCTCGGTCTTCAAAATTCTATATCTCAGATGGCAACACAGACGAAACCGCATGGAAAATATCGGTGGCACCTTTGAAAGAGCACGATCCCCAAGTTTCTCCAAAGACACCAAACAGTCCCGTGAACTTGGCTACGCAAGACCAGATCACCTTTGAAGTGGATGCAATAGATCCGGATGGCGACCTCAGGGGTTTGGAATGGCAGTATAGGATTGGAGATGGGGAGTGGCAGGACGCAGATGATCGGAACAGGTTGTCAGGCGATAGAGGGAGTGCAGCGCACACTCATACCTTCACATCTGAAGGTATGTGGCACATCAAGGCCATCGTGCATGATTGTCGTGATGCCGTAGCCAGTTGTACCTGGTTCGTCAACGTTAAAACGAGTGCCAATCGACCTCCCTCCACTCCGGTAACTGAAATTTCCGGGCAACCCGCGATCATGTGTTCAGACGTGCAGTACGCCATCACCGCCAACTACTACGATCCCGATGGAGCGGATGACCTTCACTACTGTTATCTGTGCCTCGATCATCCGAATGTTAGTGACCTCATCATGATGTGGGACCATAATACCGGCGATTATAGCGTATGGGCAGGCGATAGTGGTGATGATTATCTGATGCTTGAAGATGTCCAAGTCTCTTTAATCAGTGGGTCTCCAGAGGGATATCGGCTCACATGGAAGTTTATCATAAACCAGGATTGGCCGGAGGTAAATACAGGAATACGCTTCGGTGTCTATGCTGAGGATGACGGTAGACTGGCTCATGGATGGAAATACGGCAACCCGGATACCGGCTTTACGAACCGTTTCTGGTGGAGTAAATTTTCCAACTCGGTAGTATTGCACACCAAAAAGGGCGATCCTCAGACCAATGGGGTTATCGAATTTAGCACTAAAGAAATCAACAGTGTAGCAAAAGATGCGTTTCTTCAATTCGGACCTAACATTGGTACGAGGACCGCCGATTCTGTCGGACGGTTTATTCAATCAGTAGGCTCCTGGGGAAATAAGACGCCCGGAACAATACTTAAGTCCTACGCATCATCTGAATCGTCCCCTGAGTTTTCCGACGAGCTGTATCTTGTTATGGGAGAAGAGTTTATACCAATAATGACATACAATATTGGCGATGAAACAGGCTGGTATTATGGTTTCGAAATTATTGTCTATAGAAAAGAGGGGGGGGTATTTGGATCCCAGTAGAGACGGTTTCTCTCGCTACTCCTGACGAAGTCCGATCAGTCAAGTGGGGGTAGAATAACTACATTGCTCCACGGAACCCTATATCGATAAGGGCCCCTGGGATTTATTGCCTTACGGGTGGCTGCAAAGTAGTGGTCTCAGAAGGTTCAGAGGGTACCCCACCCACTTGCCGGATAAGAGAACCGTATCCGGACGGCACATTTTCTGGTGACGTACCTGTGTCAGCAACTGCAAATGATAATGTTTCCGTCGCTTACGTTCAGTTTCAATATTCACTAGACCAGGTAGATTGGCATGCGCTACCCGCAGGTGAACAGGATGATCCGGCCAACGACGCAAAGGACTAGCACGGGGCAGATGGTTGGGGGTTTACCTTTGATACCCTCAGTGAAGACTCGGGGGTCTGGTTCCCCGGAAATCTCAATGCAGATGAAGTCTGGGTGCGCGCAAGGGCAGTTGATACTTCCGGAAACCATTCGGCCTGGGGAGAATGCGATCATCCGTTTTCCGTAAATAATAACATGGATGATGTCCCTACCGCTAATGCACCATCACCTGATGAACCTGTGGACGACCTGACCGGCTCACTCCTTACAACCATATCAGAGTCGAGTATTTTGGACGATGGAGGTGAAGACACGAAGGAAGCGGATGAGACAATCATTTTCACCTTGAGCAATACCAACAATGCCAAAGTGGACATGCCTAACACGGATGTACTGACCATAACCGATGTTGTTGATGATAATGACGGTAAGTTGCACACTGGTGTCGGGAAAACCCTTCCTAACATTTCAAAGGCTGAGAACGACAATGACACAACAGTTATCAATAATGCTAAGGACCTCGATGATGTGCATAGGGTGACCGACCTTGAAACAGAGGAATGAGAGTTTTAAAATATCCGATTTTTGTTTTCCTCTTGTAGAGAGAAAGGTGGAAAGCGCCGATAAGAATTGACTGCCCCAGAGGAAATTTACAAGGGAAAGGTCAGCCAGAGAAAGAGAAGTAGGGCCGTGATTTTTCTGATCATTGTTTTCCCTCCTTGTATCCGAGACACGAAATACCCAACGACCTACCCGAAAGCTCCTGTCTCTATTGCCGAAACGAAAAAAGCCGGGTTGCCCATGATGGCAACCCGGCTATCCCACGACTGTTGTCTTATCTCAGAAGCTAAATCCGGTTCTGTCACTCAGAACAGATGAGACCCGCAGCTTTCCGCTTCCAATCCTGGTCTGCCAGGGTCGGAAATTGGCCTTTTCATCAGGAATATTCCCAATCTGCTTGTTAGTAAAATAATGTCGTCTTTCTAGACTTTCATAGGATATATGTAGCAAAAGATGTGCCACAGGAAAGCTCATTTACTGTAACTCATTGTTTTGTATCATATTCTAAAGGATCTAACCCCTCAGAAGGAACCTCACCATAAGGATAGAATACAAAAAAGCCTGTAATCGTCTTCCACTTTTGTGTAATGACTTTCTCTTTAGGGAGAAAAGTTTGGGACACTTCGTTCCACACATTATAAGGATCTTGCATCGTAACGTTTTATCAAATCTGCCACATGAACTATTTTTGAGACACACCCAGGCTAATCATTAATAATTTTTCCAATTTCTTCCGCTAAAGAGCTACAACCTGCAAATTGTGGGACTCCCTCCAAGACAAAGAAATCGAACAAGCGATGACAGATTTCTGGAAACCTTATGAGCATTTCGTTCCAAACAACAAACACATACAATCGAAGGTAGAAACGTATACAGTTGAAGGCTACAATAGTTTGTTTCGTCACTTTTTTGCAAGACTGAGTAGGAAGACTAAATGCTAAAGTAAAAGCAAAAAAATGCTTCAGTATTCCGTAATGCTTTTAATGTTCAAATGGAATGATGGACTTTCGGCTACACTAAATTAACAATACCCTTCTCTTTATCTGTGGGGGACTTCTTGCCCTTTTCCCCTTGCTGCTGAGTATAATCAAAGCCGATGCCATTTTCCTGCAATACAATCCGGGGCTGTCTATGTCCCCTCCTCTTGCCGGGTAAGACCTCTCTCTGTCTTGTCATGGAACCCGGGAGTGCCATTTTCTTATTGACTGTATCTGCGAATTGAGTATAACCTCTTTTTGTAGGATGTCGCGTAACCGCATCCTTTTCAGCTAATGTAATACATAATGGCCGCACATAGAAACAAGCCCACCAAAGGAGTTAGTGGTGAAAAACTATATAGTTGGAATAGTCGCAGCATTCCTGGTGTTGCTGGCCGGGTTCTTTATTTATCAAAAGCTCTCCCCTTCAAAACTCCCATCCAATCTCATAGCCGGCACCGGTAGGATGGATGGGGACATAATTGCTTTAAATACAAAATATGCCGGGCGCATTCGATCGATCTTGATCGAAGAGGGGCGAAGTGTTCAAAAAGACGATACTATAGCGATTCTCAGTAGTGATGAGTTTGAAGCAAAACTGAAAAGCATTGAAGGGACCTTCCAATCCTCCCGGCACAGCGTTATAGCCTTGCAAAAAGAGTATGAGATCGCCAGTGTATTAATTCCCCTTTCCATTGAAAAGGCAAGAAAAGGTGTAAACATAGCCGTTGCCGGAAAGGCATCGCTACTCCGTTCCATCGACAATCTAAAGCTCCTGATTATACAGGATGAAAAGGATTATGCCCGCACAAGGGAACTCTTCGAAAAGGAGCTCATTGAAAAGCATGCGTTTGAACTTGCAAAGCTCAAGCTGGATAGTAATACCAAAGAGCTCGAATCGTTGAAGGAAAAACTGAAACAGGCTCAGCAGAAGGTCGCAATCTCCAAAACGGATGTCAAAATTACCCAAACCCAACTCAAGAGACTCGAAGCGCTGAGTGCAAAGATAGAGGCTGCCCGCAGTCGGACTGATTCGCTTGCAGCAAACAAGGAGGAACTGAGAGCAACGATAAGAGAGTTGACTGTCAGGGCCCCTGTCAACGGTGTGGTCATTGAAAAGGTGGCGCGGACCGGAGAGGTGCTGGCTCCCGGAATGGTGGTGGCCACGTTGATAGACCCTGATCAGCTTTACTTGAAGATGTTTGTGGATACTGTTGAGAACGGAAAGATCAAATTAAATGATAAAGCGGTTATCTTCCTCGATGCCTATCCTGATATGGCGATAGATGCAACGGTGATGAGAATAGCGCAAAGAGCGGAGTTTACACCGAAAGAGGTAAATGTCAAGAGCGATCGAATCCAGAGGGTGTATGCGGTTCATTTGAAACCGGTTACGCCGGATTATCGTCTGAAACTAGGGATACCTGCCGTCGGCGCAATTACAATTGACGGCAAAGGGTTGCCCGCAAGTTCCGAAATCCTTGGAGACCTGTGAGTTGTCCGAAAGGGTTCCCCAGTAACCTTCTCGTTTCATACGGGTCACACAAGACCAGTGAATTATTTACAGGTAAATAAAGTCACCGTTTCTTATAAGAAAAAAATAGCGCTCAAACCGATCAGCTTTGAGGCAAATCAAGGGGAAATCATAGGGTTTATCGGTGCGGATGGTGCGGGGAAAAGCTCTTTAATGCACACAATTGCCGGTGTCATAAGGTTTGACGGAGAGATAGTATTTTCAAATCAGTCTTATCGTTCTCCCAAAGAAGCGGAAAGGCTTAAACGTCATATTGGGTTTATGCCGCAGGGACTCGGCTTGATATTATATGAAACATTGAGTGTGAGGGAACACCTGGATTTCTTTGCGGATATTCGGGGCGTAAAAAAAGACAGGGAATTTAAGACGTATGAAGAGCGATTGTTACATATGGCGGGCCTGTCACAATTTGTAAAGCGTCTGGCCGGCAATTTGAGCGGCGGAATGATGCAAAAATTGGCACTTATCTGCACCCTCCTCCACCGCCCCAGGCTCCTGATCTTGGATGAACCGACTACAGGTGTGGACCCCATGAGCAGGTTGGAACTGTGGGGTATTTTGAGACAGATTGTGGCTGAGGAACAAACACTTTGCATAGTCAGCACCGCTTACATGGCTGAAGCTGCAAAGATGAACAGGGTGCTCCTATTTGAAGATGGTGAGATAATTGCCCAGGGGAAAGCTGAAGAGTTGATTGAAGGCATGCGGCCCTTTACCTACCAGGCTGCGCCGGAACTTGAGGAGCAAACCATTACCATTCACGGATATACATATTCCCTCAACCCGTTAGCGATCAAACCGAAAGAGCCTACCCTGGAAGCGCTCTTCTTTGTCAACTTTCTCAAGAAACGGGGCACAATACCTGATATTTCGATTGTACGCAAAGAAGTGGGCGAAACAATCCCTGAAACAATAATGGAAGCCAGGGGACTGACCAAACGGTTTGGGAGGTTTGTTGCCAATGACAACATTGATATGCGACTGGACCGGGGTGAAATCCTGGGTCTGCTCGGCGCCAACGGGGCAGGGAAAACCACCTTTATCAAGATGCTCCTGGGACTGCTGCCCA
>JAUXHQ010000205.1 GCA_030621455.1 Deltaproteobacteria bacterium | reverse complement strand
AGTCTGTTGGACTTTCGGCCCATTTCTTTTAATCAGCGGAAGTAAGTGCCTGATTGATGTTAACCCATTGTAATTATTCGAGGAAAATGACATTTTCCTTGCTTCCGGAATCTTTTGATGTTAATATTAAGCATTTTTTAAAGCTTGGCATTGTATATCAACCATAGAGGACCGAATCATACAAAACAACCCAGCTGCAAATTGGAAAAACTTCCCCATCGAGACCAGCTGATTATGCTTGCGCTGCATGAAAGTCCAGCAGGCTCCTAGAGGAGTAACCTAAGGTAAATACAGAGTAACTGCACCTAATAGTCTTGCGGTGAAGCATATGAACAAGTTCAGGTTGATTGCGGATTATGTACCCAAAGGTGATCAGCCCCGGGCCATCGAGCAATTGAGCGATGGGATCGTTGCCGGGGACAAACACCAGGTCTTACTGGGGGTTACGGGATCCGGAAAGACCTTTACCATGGCCAACATCGTCGAAAGGGTACAGAAATCCGCCCTGGTCATTGCTCCCAATAAAACCCTTGCTGCCCAGCTATTCAGCGAATTCAAAGAACTTTTCCCTGAGAATGCCGTTGAATATTTCGTAAGCTATTATGATTACTACCAGCCGGAGGCTTACATACCACAATCGAATACTTACATAGAAAAGGACGCCTCAGTAAACGATCAAATCGATAAGATGAGGCATTCGGCTACCCGGTCTCTCCTGGAGAGGAACGACGTTATAATCGTGGCTAGTGTGTCGTGCATTTATGGTTTGGGCTCCCCGGAGGCCTACCACGGAATGCTGTTAGCCCTCGAAGAGGGGTGTGAGAGATCGAGGGATGAAATCCTCTCAAAACTCGTGGAAATCCAGTACGAAAGGAATGACGTTGATTTTCACAGGGGAACATTCCGTGTAAAGGGGGATGTAATCGAGATATTTCCTGCTTATGAAGAGGATACAGCCATCAGGGTCCACCTGTTCGGTGACTTTGTGGAGGCCATCTTCGAAGTTGATCCTCTCTTGGGTAAAAGAATCGCAAGACTCCCTAAGATCGCCGTCTATCCCGGAAGTCATTATGTTACATCCAAGGATAGGTTAAAGAGTGCTATTGGGGCCATAAAAGAAGAGTTAAAGGAACAGATCCGGCTTTTCGGGGTACAGAAGAAGCTTATCGAGGCTCAGAGGATAGAGGAGAGGACCAATTTTGATCTGGAAATGATCGAAGAGATGGGTTACTGTACCGGCATAGAAAACTACTCCAGACATTTAGATGGCCGGAAGCCTGGCGCGCCCCCTCCTACGCTCGTAGATTATTTCCCCAAGGACTCCTTAATATTCATAGATGAGAGCCACGTAACCATCCCCCAGCTTCATGGTATGTATCGTGGAGACAGATCGAGAAAGGAGACATTAGTAGGCTATGGGTTCCGACTTCCATCGGCCCTTGATAACCGACCACTCAATTTTCATGAATTTGAAAGACTCATAAACCAGGTGATCTATGTCTCCGCCACCCCCGGAGATTATGAACTGAAAAGAAGAAGAGGAAAGGTTGTTGAACAGATAATTCGACCTACAGGCTTGATGGATCCGGCAATCACGGTCAAGCCTGCCAAAGACCAGGTCGATGATCTCCTCTATGAAATCAGGAAAAGGTCCGAACGTAATGAGAGGGTACTCGTCACCACCTTGACCAAGCGGATGGCTGAGGATCTTACAGAATATTACAGTGAACTGGGGATCAGAGTGAAGTATCTCCACTCTGATATAGACACGCTGGAAAGGGTTAAGATAATCAGGAGCTTACGTCTGGGGGAATTCGATGTTCTCATAGGGATTAACTTACTCAGAGAGGGGCTGGACATCCCAGAGGTCTCCCTGGTTGCCATTTTGGATGCTGATAAAGAAGGGTTCCTTCGTTCGAAAAGGTCATTGATCCAGGTGTGCGGAAGGGCAGCCAGGAACATTGCCGGGAAAGTAATAATGTATAGTGACGGTATTACGCCTTCTATAAGAACCACGATAGATGAGACGAACCGCAGGAGAAAAATTCAGGCGGATTTTAACAAGATGAACAATATCATCCCTGAAACCATAAAGAAGTCTGTATCCGACATCCTGGCCTCAGTCTATGAGGCAGATTATTTTACCGTCCCTACAGTCAGTGAGGTTCAAGGAGGGTACGTCCCGTTTACCGAGATATCACAGACGATCAAAGATCTGGAACGCGACATGAAAAGAGCGGCCGATAAGCTTGAATTTGAAAGGGCTGCAGCGCTTAGAGACAGGATCAAAGCCCTCCGAGACACGGAACTACAGTTGAGGTGCCCGGGTTAAATCAGACCTTTTGCCTACATCTTATACTTGCCGAAGTCTTCCGGAGACATCTGGTCTAAAATCTCTGCCCATTTCTCTGATTCTTTGTCTTGTTTGGCTGCCACAGTCTTCTCTTTCAGGTCGATCTTCCTGGACTTCCTGATAACCTCTTCGCTAACATATATCGGGGAATCGGTTCTCAGCGCTATTGCTATGGCATCACTGGGACGAGAATCAATGGCGTACTTCTTTCCGGACATCTTAATATAAAGGGTGGCATAAAAGGTATTGTCCTTTAGGTCGTTGACCTCTATCCTGACCACCTCAACCTTAAGGGTATCAAATATGTTCTTTAATAGATCATGGGTCATGGGACGGGGAGGCTCGATATCTTCAAGCTCAGTGGCTATGGCGCTTGCCTCCAGCAGCCCAATCCAGATCGGAACCGTGTTCTTGTCCTCGCTATCCTTAAGGATGACGATGGGCATGTTAGTAAAAGGATCCACCGTTAAACCCACTACTTTCATTTCTTTAAACATATTCCCCCCCAATAAATGTGCTGTCCATGACGAAAAATCCTCAACATACCTCTCCCTCCAGGGAATGCAAGAATGCCCTCCTCACCCTGACAGATATAGTACACCCCACCTGATGGGAGAAACCTTCAAAATTAACCACCTTATTTGATCTGGTTCTTCCGGTCATGCGCAAAGGATTCGTCTTGCTCGTACCTTCTACTAAAACCCCTAAGTCTTTACCTTCCAATTCTCTGTTCCTTGCCAGAGTGTATTTCTCTTGACAAGCCTGAAGCGTCTTTAGCCTTTTACTCTTTATATCGTTATTAATCTTTTCGGGCAACCTCGAAGCCCTTGTTTCAACCCTATCAGAATACTTGAAAGAATATACGCTGTCGAATTTCACTGTCTCCATCAACCTTAGGGTCTCTTCAAAATCCTTCTCAGCCTCCCCGGGGAATCCCACTATAATATCTGACGTTATACTTATGTCCGGGCGTATCTTTCGAAGTCTTTCTACCTTTCTAATATAGTCTTCTACTGTATACCCTCTCTTCATCACCTTGAGAACCGAGTTCGAACCTGACTGAACAGGTAAGTGGATATGCTCACATAGCTTATCCAGCTCTCGAAAAGAATAGGTCAGTTCTTCGGACAGGTCTTTAGGATGAGAGGTAGTAAAACGTATCCTCTCCAGTCCATCTATCTTGTTTACGGCTCGCAACAATTCCGGAAAGATCATCTCTCCCTTAACACCCTTCCCATAAGAATTGACGTTTTGTCCCAAGAGGGTTACTTCTTTTACTCCCGACTCCGAAAGCCTCCTGATTTCCTCGAGTATCTCCCCGCTTTTCCGGCTCATCTCTCTGCCTCTCACATAGGGAACGATACAGTAAGAACAGTAATTGTCACACCCCTGCATAATTGTGACATAGGATTTTATCTGGTTTTGCACAGGAAGAGAAGGAACTGTCAGGGAGGGGATAGAATCATACATAGCCGTTTCGTGAAGTCTCTTCCCGCTTTCCTCAACCTCATCGATCAATTGAGGTAACTTATGGATGTTATGGGTTCCAAATACGAGATCGAGATGAGGAACCCTGTGAAGTATCTTTTCTCCTTCCTGTTGGGCTACACAACCACCAACGCCGATAATGAGCTGAGGGTTCTTTTCCTTTAACCTTTTAAGCCTCCCCAGGCTGCTATACACCTTATGTTCCGCCTTCTCTCTAATACTACAGGTATTGACCACGATCAGGTCGGCCTTATTAATGTCCTCAGTCAATCTGTAATTACGATCCTCCAGAATTCGAAAGATCTTCTCCGAATCGTGTTCATTCATCTGGCAGCCAAAGGTTTGAATGAAAACAGCCTTCTGTCCCATGAAAATCGTTTGGTCTTCTCCATAAATTGGTGTATTGGTAAATTCGGGAAAAGCCTTCCCGATACCTGTGAACCGTTACGTCCCGTCTTATTTTACAGATACTTCAGCAATCCGCTTTCGGCACT
>JAUXHQ010000025.1 GCA_030621455.1 Deltaproteobacteria bacterium | reverse complement strand
ATTGACGATATCGGCTTCAGTAAACGTCCGCCCTTTTATCTCCTCTCCTTCGCCAACCACAAGGTCTTCCAGGTAGTATGTCTTTTCCGTGTCCAGAACGAACCAGCTAATCTGCCAGGGGACCCCCGCTTTCACCTGCAGTCTATCCCCCCCAGCCGATTCTTTCTTAACCTTGGTAGTTAATGTACCATTATATACGGAAGCTCCATCCTGGTTGACAACCTGGAAACCGGTTTTAACAAGACCAAAACCATCCTGGACCGGATCATCTACCTTGTCTGAAATTTGCCACTTGATCCTGATGCTGTCTCCTACCTTGATGGGACCTCGATAGTTGGTCTCAAAACCACAGAAGACGGCTTCCGGAATGTCTCTTCCCACTATTTGAGGCGCAGTCTGGGATATCATCCCGGGAACAAGGCTTGAACCGAGAAGCCCATGGGCGATCCTCTCTCCATAAGGCCCCTCGGCACTAATATGACGATCCAGATGCACGGTGGCATAGTCGGCAGTGATGTAAGCAAAGGTTGATACATCAGCCTCACCTACGGTTCGACTCAGCGTTTGTCCTTCCTGACCAATCTCATAGTCCTCAAGATAACGGAATTTTGCCTGCATAATTAACCCTCCTTTTCTTCCTGGTTCATTTGTTTTTTAAAAAAAGGCAACAGTTAAAATATCTAGGTCAATATCGTCCTCGCAATGGCATTCCTCTGGATTTGATTGGTACCCTCAAAAAGCTGGAGACCCTTTGCGTCCCTCATCATTCTCTCAACCGGATACTCCTCACTGTATCCATATCCCCCCAGGATATCTACAGCCTGGCTAGCCACACTCATGGCCACGTCAGTACCATAACACTTTGCCATGGTGGCAAGCTTCATAGACTCCTTTGTATGGTCTCTGACAACTGTCGCCGCCCTGTAAATCAGATGCCTGGCCGTCTCAGTCATAATGGCCATATCTGCCAACTTATGGCTTACCGCCTGAAACTCCGTTATAGGCTTTCCAAACTGAACCCTTTCCTTTGCATAGCGTATAGCATAATCCAATGCCCCCTGGGCTGTTCCAACACCTGAAGCGCCGGACAAAGTACGACCTTCATCCATAACCTTAACCACGTCCCGAAAACCTTCCCCTTCTTTCCCTATAAGGCTTTCCCTCGGCAGCCGACAGTCCTCAAAAACCGATTCGCAGTGATGAATACCTCTAAACCCCATCATCCTTCCGGTCACGCTAATCGAAAATCCCGGTGTCCCCTTTTCAACAAGAAAGGTGCTGATCCCTTTCATGCCAGCACTTGGATCCGTCATCGCATAAACCAGGGTCATGTCGGCGAAGTCCATACCGCTATTGAAGTTCTTAACACCGTTCAAGACATATTCATTACCGTCCAAGACTGCTCTCGACCTCATGGACCCGATATCTGAACCCGCATCCGGTTCAGTCAGCGCAAACATGCAAAGCTTCTTTCCTGAAACCACGTCCGGAAAGTACTTATCCTTTTGCTCTTTAGTGGCCGATATCCTGAAACAAGATGAAAAAAGGGCGTGTCCAACTCCCAGGACAGCGCCTATTGCAGTGCTTACCCTGCATAACTCTTCCGATGCCAGGCAACATGTGAGCAGATCAGCATCTGAACCACCATACTCCGATGGATAGAATAGGGCGGGAATCCCCATTCGAGCAATGTCTTCGTAGAGGTCTCTTGGGAATAAGTCTTCCTTGTCCATCTGCGGCACTCGGGGGGCAACCTTCTCCTCTGCAAACCTCCTGAGAGTCTGGCGAAACATCTCTTGTTCTTCTGATAATGTGTACGACATCCTTTCTATTCCTCCTTCATTAGTGACTTCTCAATAACTCATGGCAGGTTACTCCTGCCCTAGCGTAAAGGGGTTTTTTCACCTCTCAGTGGAAGGATGGCGGTGGCCTCTGCCTCGCAAGACAGCTCACCATCCTGGTTCCTGGCGACTAGTTTGCATTCAACGTGTCCTCTGTCTCCTTCCAGATACTTCCGATTCACCCTACCGGAGATATAAAGAATATCCCCCACCGGATTGTGACGGACGATCCGGGCACGGAGTCTGGAAAGCCAACCATTATCTCCGATCCAGTTCGTCATCAGATGGCCCATCCAGGATACCCTCTCAGGGCCATAATCGTAGGCCCCGGGTGTTCCGATAGCCTGTGCGAAGTCGTCCTCCCAGTGGACCCTCTCGGGCACATCCGGAATTCCGTGTGCATTCGGGATTCCAAGTCCGGGGTGCTTCCCGTATTGTTGGAAGGCAATCTTATGGGACCGGATATAAAGGCCTCCCCATCCCTGTACGAATGCGATAAAGCCGGTGACGGTCATCGGGCCTTTGAGGATCGTAGGGAGGACAGACCCTTCATTCACGTCCTCCCAGTAAAGGGTATTATTACCTCGGACCTCCTCCTTATCGTATAATTCGGTGATCCTCTCGATCTCTTCCTTGCTGTATACCTTCCGGGGTCTAAGGTCCTTGTATTTCTTTCCCTGTTCCCTGGCCGTTGCACGCTCCGTCCGGAAGCACCAGGAGTCGCACTCGGCCAACTTTTTTCCATCATTATCGAAAAAGTCGCCGTGGTAAATCTGCTGAATCGCGCGACCGGCAAAACGCGTCTCATGCTCCACGAGGTCTTTTAGGTACACTTCCACCTGGATTCTTGTACCCACCTCTATTGGTAGGTACCAGCGCCAGTCGCTTCCGGCAAACATGGCGTGTACTCCCGGAAGGCCTCCAACGTAACCACTAATGATTCTGTCCGTCGCATAAAGAAAGGTCGGGGGAGCAATGAGGGTACCATAAAGGCTATCGGCCGCATAGTCCGGGTCTGTCCAGAGTGGGTTATCGTCTCCGATTCCATAGGCATAGTGCCGAATTGAATCTGCGGTGGCCTCCCGGACCCAGGGTTCAACCGTACTTTCAACCTTCTTGCCAATCCGACTCCTCAAAGCCTGAAGGGCCTCTTCCGTAATTATCGGAAAATGTTCGTCTAATTTTGTGATGTCAACTGGATCATTCCCCATCTATCACTCCCTTCATTCAGCAGTATAAAGATCTTCAACCGGAAATTTGGAGACAGTTCCCTAATCTGTGATGGCGCATGTAGATATGCCCCGAGGGTAGGGTGCGGATGGACGGCCACAGGCAAATGACGCCTTTATGCTTTATTCAGCGCTTCCCTCTTGCGAAGGAAATCGCGATTGACCTTACCAGCAGGGGTCTTGGGAAGCTCCTTTAAGAACTCGATTTCTCTGGGGTATTCATGCATACTGAGCCTCATTCGGACATGTTCCTGGAGTTCTTTGTCTAGCCCTTCTCTCTCGTTTTTCACTCGTACGAAGGCCTTTACGATATGACCCCTGTCGCTGTCAGGGACGCCGATGACCGCCGCCTCCATGACCTCCGGGTTTTTCATAAGACAGTCCTCGATCTCAACTGCGCTTATCGTCCAACCTGCAGAGATGATCACATCGTCCGATCTCCCCTTATGCCAGAAATAGCCATCCTCGTCCATCATCCCCGCATCCTTTGCCCGAAACCACTCCTCCCTTCTCTTGACGGCAATTTCTCCCACTATTCCAGGAGGAAGAAGGCTTCCCTTCTCATCGATGATCCCCACTTCCCAACCTGGAACCGGCTTCCCGAGGGAACCCGGCTTTACCACCCAGTCCATAAATCCAGGGAAATTGGCAAGGATCACACCTATTTCCGTTGTGCCGTACATGCTGCAAGGTTTCACACCAAAGGTTTCCTCGATAAAGGAAAAGGTCCCCGAATCCATGGGTTCGCCTGTATAAGATACCTTCTCGATCTGGAAACGGTATTTACCCGATAAGCCGGAATTTTTGATTCTCCTGAAGACCGTGGCGGCGGCAGCGACATTTGTGATCTCGAACTCTTCAAGGGCCTCAAGGAACTTCTCTTCCCGGAACTTTCCTGAATAAGTCCCTGTCGATATACCGAGAGCGAGTGGCGAAATCGTCCCATGCCACAGGCCATGGCCCCATGCCGGCGACGATGGGCAGAAGTACCTGTCTCCCTCTCGGAGTCCGAGTCCGAAAAGGGCCGCCAGCATCAAGGTCACACAGCTACGGTGAGTGTGCTTTATTGCTTCGGGGAATTGGCGCGGAGTGCCGGAAGTATACTGAAAGACGGCCAGGTCGCTGCTCGATGTCTGTGGTCGATAGACATCGCGTTGGTCTTTGACTGCTTTCAAGAAAAGAGGTCCTGTCTCCACAATTTCAGGTACAACATCGTTGGGGACCCTCTTGCCGATCTCTTTTTCAGTCACAAGGAGTTTCGGCTTTGCATCCTTAAGCCTCTGTTCAATGCCCTCCGGGCCAAAAAGGGTAAAGAGGGGAACCGCAATCGCCCCTCTTTTCATGGCGCCGAAGAGGGTCATGTAGAATTCGAAGGAAGGTTCGAGCATCAAAGCTACCCGATCCCCTTTTTTCACCCCTGACCGTTCTAGAAAATTGGCAAACCGGGAGCTCCACAGTGAAATACTCCCGAAACTATAACTTTCGGTATGACCATCTGAGAATTTAATCCTGATGGCGACACCCTTTTTGACATGACGGTCTATACATTCGTGGGTAATATTGAGCCAATTTTCATCCCCATCGAAAAAGTTAAAAAGCATCTCCCATTCGAAGGACTCTATGGCCTCACGGTAGGTCTTAAACTCGTTAATCTTCATAATCACTTCAGCCCGATCTCTGTCCCTTTCTCATCCTCACATCTATCATTTCAACCAATGCATCCAGCCTAGTGTCTATTTAGGGTATGGGAAACCATGGTGGAATCAATCATGCCGGCTTCCATTGGTTCCCATTTATTAAAATTTACGCGACGGCTATCTCCTGTGACTTTTTCCAACAACCCATTATGGATCATCTGGTCAGTGGTGGCAGAGGTAGAGACATTCGTATCATTCATGACAGTGTCTTAACCGTGTGAGGCCTCACTTGATATTACAGTTAGAGAGGGTCTAAAAGAAGCGTCAAATCCGTTGCATTGCCATAGGCAGAAAGCAGGGTACGTCGATGGTGAGCAGCAGGAGGAGAATTAACAGGATGATTTCTAAACCGCAGATAGAGAAGTATCATTGGATTACTAATAATATTTTTTCACACGTTTAAAAAAGTATAGGAAACCAGACAATGGGTGTCAAGCAGAATTTTCACATTAGACATTGTAACCGATCACTATTACGCCTTTAACCGGGCGTCAAAGGTTCTTCTTGAGCCAATCTGAGGAAGATTCCCGGGTGAATTTAGTGGTCCTGATGGTAACCGATGAACTTGCTAATCGCTGTAGCAGCCCTTCCAAGAGTGGGATAGACAGGTAGCCTTAGAGAGCAGAACCTATCCTGAACTGCAATGCTCTTGACAAGGATTTCGGGAGAGATACCCTGGTGGAATACGATCACTATCGGTTTTGAGCAGATGTCCCTGGAACCGATAACCGACTCCGCCATTCGATTTAATACTTCCTCCTCGTTCTTAATGTGAAACATGTCCAATGGCAAGTATAATATTAGAGAATCGACTCCGTCCCATGTTGAAACAATCCTCACCGTATCAACAAACTTGTCAGGATCCCAAACCAGCCATTGAGTATCTACAGGGTTTCTGACAGAGTTATTGGCGTCGGGAGTAAAGCTCCTCAATTCATCTTGTATGGCAGTGGGTAACAAGGGAACCGACAAACCGGCACCCTCACAGTCATCGGCTGCCTGGACACTCATACCTCCCCCATAACCTATGACAGCTACATTCTTCCCTTTCAAAGGAGGCATAAATGCGAAGGGTAAAATCACGTCTACAAGCTCATCTATAGTGCGGACACGAATTACTCCCGTCTGTCTGAAAAGGGCATCCCATGTCCTCGCCTCACCGGCAATCGCTCCGGTATGAGAAGCAGCCGCCCTTGTTCCGGCCTGTGTGTGACCCCCTTTGTGGAGTACCACCGGTTTCATCTCAGCGGTCTTCTTCAATACCTCCGCAAGCCTTCGTCCGTCTTTCGTACCTTCAACGTACGCAGCTATAACCTTTGTAGCGGGATCACTGCCCAGATACTCCAGGAAATCAGTCGCATTGAGGTCACAACCATTGCCGTAAGACACGACTTTGCTGAATCTCAGCCCTCGCGCAGCCCCTGTTCGGACCAACCGTATGCTGTGACCACCACTCTGAACGAGACATCCAACCGATCCTCTCTCCTTGGGGAATAACGGGCTGAAGGACAATTTTGACTCCGGGCAGTACAGACCGGTACAGTTCGGCCCTATGACTCTAATACCGTTACTACGGGCTATCCGGGTGATCTTTTCCTCCAATTTGCATCCCTCTTCCGTACCGATCTCACTGAAGCCGGAAGTAAAAAAATGAACCGCCTTTACGCCTTTAACGACACAGTCCTCCATAATGTGAGGAGTGAAGGGAGCAGGAACACTACACATGACCAAATCTACCGGGCCGGGTATTTCTCTGATACTCGGATACGTTTTGAACCCGTACATTTTATTCGTCCTTCTACTCACAAAACAGACATCCCCATCATACCCGAAGTCAAGGATAGCCTCGGGGATTGTTTGACCTGCCCAATTATGCGGGTCAGGAGAGACCCCAACGAGGGCTATGGACTTGGGGTGGAAAATGGCGTCAAGATTATCTTTCATCTTCTCAGTTGTTGCGAAGTTATGACTCACGATCCGCCCCTTTCCATCTTTCCTGATGTTACGGGTCAGAAGGGGTCAAGGATTTGACCCCTTCTGCCAGAATGTAGTTCATAAGAAGCAAACGAAATAAGTAGCCGGCAAGCGGCACACCTGCCCAGGTCGAAAAAATTCGCTTCGAACACGCTCTAGGGTAGTCTTATAAGGGACTCAGGCCCCAAACCCAGATTATCCAACATCTCGTAAGCCCACCCTACCTTTCCTATCTCACTTTTAAAGTGTGCGTCACTCCCGACACTAAATTTCAGGCCCCTCCTGGCTATATGTTCTACTATAGGTGCTTCCGGTACCTTTCTGAAGCTATTCAGCTCCACAGCCACATCCCACTCTAAAGCCACGTCTATTAGTTTATCCCAATCGGCGTCGTTGATATACCATGGATGGGCGATTACATCTATAGTATGGTTCTTTATAATACTGACAATGGCACTGTAAAAAGTAGTCCTGACAGGACCATGATTGGAGATCAAAATCAGATCCAACCTGTCTCTGTATCTCATAACCTTGTCTATTGTTGGAATCTCTGCTTCGAGTCCGATCAAAACCTTGATGGACGACTCCTTCTTCACCAGATTCGCTTCGTGGATGTATTCATCAATCGTATCCTCGCTTACGCCAAAGTTATCCATATTAAAAGCATGGTCAGTAAAAGCTATGCATTCCATACCTCTTTCTTCTGCTATCTTAACGACCTCTCGCATCGTGCACCTTCCGTCAGAGAACGTTGTGTGAATATGCAGATCAACCTTGGGAATCATAGAAAACCTCTTTTCCCTCAAGTCCTCAATAACGATTTTGCAATAATCATTCTTTGAATATTGCTGGGACCTTCATAGATCTGAATGCCCTTTGCATCTCGCATCATTCTTTCCACAGGATGATCCTTTGTATAACCGTGACCGCCAAGTATTTCAACAGCCTCCGTGGTTACTCTCATAGCCACCTTTGTTGCGAGGTACTTAGCCATAGACGCAAACCTGGGTATCTCCTCAACATCTAACCCTTTATCGATCATATTGGCCGCTCTATATACCAGACCCTTGGCCGCCTCTATCTGAGTAATCATATCGGCAAACTGGAACTGAATACCCTGGAATTCAGTTAACGGCTTACCGAAGCAGATCCTCTCCTTTGCATAGTTCAGAGAATAATCAAAAGCGCTCTGGGCCACTCCTATGGCCTCTACAGCCATAAGCACCCTGGCCTGATTAAACACACCCACCACAATCTGGAAGCCTTGTCCCTCAGGGCCAAGACGATTTTTCTCCGGAACAACGGCATCCTGGAATATGAGTTCAGTCATCGCAGTGCCCCTCTGCCCCATTTCGTTCTCGTGTTTACCTATGGCGAATCCTGGCGTATCTTTCTCCGCAATAAACGCTGAAATGCCGGCATGTTTCTTCCCGGGATTCGTCACTGCAAACAAGGAAAAAAAGCTCGCTACACCACCAAGACTTATGAAGCATTTCGTCCCGCTTACCAGATAGTGATCTCCCTTCAATACTGCCCTTGTTCTCATAGAAGCTGCATCAGAACCGGCCTCGGGCTCCGTGACGGTGAGGCACCCCAATTTCTTGTCTCTGATTATCTGTGGGAAATACCAGTCTTTCTGCTCTTTGGTGCCGGCGGCTTTCATAACCAGGATTCCACCGATAGTCTGCACCATAAACATGGTAGAGACTGAAAGGGACGCTCTGGCAATTTCTTCCGCGGCCACACATATCATGACAATACCGCTTCCTGACCCACCATACTCCTCAGGCACTGCCATATTCAGGATTCCTTGTTCTTCCAGGAGATCGACCATATCCCATGGAAATTCATCGGTAACGTCAATCTCCGCAGCACGGGGAGCAATTTTCTCCCTGGCCATCTTCCTAACGCTCTCTCTCAACATGTCCTGTTCTGCGGTAAACTCAAGACTCATCAAAGACCTCCCTGGAATTAATTAGTATGCATATATTTCTCTACTTTTGTTTCGTCGTTGCAGTTGGCCGCTTATTTCTTGTTGCTCGTTATGACTTGTCAATGCGAAGGGTTGAGTATGTTGAAAGGATCATAACTCAATCCATATGCTTCCCGAATAGTGCCCTGTATCTCACCGATGGTAGCATAGGCCTTTAATGCTTCAACAATAGAGGGGATAAGGTTTTCAGTGTCCCCCATAAGGGTCTTCTCTCTCAACCGGCCGATGGACACCTTGACCTTGTTCCTGTCTCGTTCCTCCCTAAGCCTCTTCACGTTAGCTATCTGCTTCCGCTCTGTTTCAGGAGGAATCCTGTGTACATCCCCCGGGGTCGTCTCTTCCGGACCGTGAGAAAAGGCATTTGCACCCACTATCACGCGTTCCTTGTTTTCAATTTCCTCCTGGAACTGGAGGGCAGCCTCGTCTATCTTTTGGTCCACCCACTCCTTCCTCATAGCCTCTGCCATACCACCCATCTCGTCTATTTCTTGAATTATTTTCACCGACTCTTCTTCAATTCTGCTCGTCAGGTTTTCTATAAAGTACGATCCACCAAGAGGATCGGCAGTGTTTGTTATCCCGGTTTCATAAGCGAGAATCTGCTGTGTTCTGACAGCGATCTGCTGAGAGCCTTCGGAAGGAAGGGCTATCGGTTCATCATAAGAACAACAATGGAGAGACTGCACGCCACCCAGCACGGCAACTAAGGCCTCTATAGAGATTCGAATAATATTGTTCAAAGACTGTTGCGGTACAAGAGAAGAACCTGCCGTATGGACGCCAAACCTGAACTTCCATGAGCTGGACTTCTTTGCCCCGAATTCTTCTTTCATGATCTTTGCCCACATCCTCCTGGCGGCCCTCAATTTAGCTATTTCCTCAAAAAAATCTATACCTGCTGAAAAGTAGAAGGATATTCTACTTGCAAAATCGTCCACATCCAGGCCACGTTCCAGCGCTCTTCTTATATATTCCATTGCAATCCCAAAGCCGAAGGCAATTTCTTCGGGTGCGTTTATACCCGTCTCTCTCATGTCATAGGCATTTACGGAATTCGTATTCCAAAAGGGCATGTTGTTGGTGCAAAACTCTATTATATCCACGGAGAGTTTTACACTGAGATCTATCGGATTCGCCAGCTTTCCATAACAATAGCGGGAGTGCAAAGGGTCATTTGCAATCGTTCCTCTCAACTTCGCAATATCTATCCCTCTTTTCTCTGCAACTGTTACATATTGAGAGAATATTACAGGGGCCAGAGATGAGGCACAAAGTAGGGCAACACTGACCTTATCTAGGGCTATGCCGTCTAACACTTCCTCCATATCCTTCAATGAGGTAAGGTTTACGCCACATACTCCAACTTCTCCTTCAGCCAAGGGGTGGTCCGCATCGATCCCCCAAACGGTCGGGAGGTCCCGAAAGATACTGAAACCGCCAACTCCCTGATTTGCAAGGAACTTAAGCCGCTTGTTGGTATCTTCACCCCTGGCATATCCACTACCTTCACGCATGGTCCAGTATCTGCCTCTGTACATATCTGAATGGATACCCCGTGTATAGGGATATTCCCCTGCATCGGCCACATCTCTTTCGTAGTCAATCCCTTTTACATCATCCGGGGTATAGATATCCTTGACAGGAAATCCTGACCATGTGGTTAGCCTCTTTGGTTTTTCAAAATATGCCTCCATTAAACCGTCGGCTTTTTCCCCCTCTCTTTTTTGGGCATCAACCGTGTCAATCATCTTTTCAACCTCCAAGTCTGCGTGCTTAAGTATAGACATCTATAGGTTTTCAGATATTAAATTTCACAAGGCCAGAGGGAGTAATCCGTTTATTAATTGATAGGCAGTCACCAGAGAAAGGGATACCTCACCAGCCTCTACTGTGCCACCATAAAATTAACAATCTCGTCCAGATCGCTCCCTGATCCGAATACCCCCCGTACACCTTGCTTCTTCAACTCGGGGATGTCTTCAAGAGGGATACATCCGCCCACAACCACCGTCAAATCTTGTCCACCCTTTTCTTTCAAGAGCTTCATCACCTTCGGAACAACCACCAAGTGTGTTGATGAATGGAAGCTTAAACCCAGCACATTCACATCTTCTTCCACAGCAGTCTTGGTGATCTCTTCAGGTGTTACGTAAATACCACCGTATACTATCTCCGCTCCGGCATCCTTCAACGCTCTGGCTATGAGCTTCATACCCATATCATGGGCATCGAGGCCTGGCTTAGCCAACAAGACCCTCACTTTTTTTTCCATACTCTGCAATCCTCCAGTCTCATATGCTGACAATCTTTATTTATCTACCTTAAAAAGGGATTCTCTCAAGTGTTAGCCCGGGTCACACCGTGATCTGTCTGTGTCTCGTCCTGATAACCTCTCGATAAGCTTTAACTTTATCCCCGAAGAGGGCATCCATAACCTCTTCAAGAGTGGCATAGGTCTTCACAGCTTCAATACTTGGCGGCACAATATTTTTCCCCTTTTTAACTGCATCCCGGATCGCCCCCAAACTTTCCTTGACCTTCTCATTATCCCTTTCTTCTTTAACTTTTCTCAGCCTGGTTAACTGCTTCTTCTCACAGGCAGGATCTACCTTGAATGCCTTAACCCTTATCTCTTCCTCAATCCTGTATTTGTTCAAGCCAACAACAGTCCTTTCCTTTTTCCTTATGCCGTCCCAGTACCGGTTCACCGAATCATCCATCTGCTGCTGCAGCCAGCCACTTTCTATAGCCGCAGGCATACCGCCCATGTCATCGATCTTCTCGATAAGCTTCATGGCTTTTTCTTCTAACTGTTTGGTCAACCACTCCACATAGTAGGACCCGGCCAGAGGGTCTATCGTATCTGCGATCCCAGTCTCTTCAAGGAGTATCTGTTGGGTTCTTAAGGAGATCATAGACGATTCTTCCGTGGGGATGCAGATAGCTTCATCATAAGAGTCGGAATGTAAGGAACTGACACCCCCCAAAAGAGAAGCCATACTTTGGAAAGCTACCCGAGTGATATTGTTCAAGGCCTGCTCCGCTGTGAGGGTGTTTCCATCTGTCTGAACATGAAGCCTGAGAAGCATGGCCCTGGGATCCGTGGCCCCGAAACGTTCCTTC
>JAUXHQ010000026.1 GCA_030621455.1 Deltaproteobacteria bacterium | reverse complement strand
AGCGTACGTCTGGCAAATAAAGAGGTTTATTTATCACCATAAACGGACTCGCTTTTTATCTAGGCTTTTCTCCGAGCTTGTTGGGCGCCGAAAGTTTTCTGTCAAACAAGATCTCACATCGTCTATATCTATATTTTTCGAAGGCTTCCAGTATGATGACTTTCGGCAAACAATTGATACAATTTACTAATAAGTGATGGTGGTGTATTTTTCAAAACCTGCACCACGCTCCCCGTCGGTCGGGTGCTTTTAATGACACCCCCCTCCATGACTGGCAGGAGCATATCAAAATTACCGGTGAGGTTGTAAGGACCAGCTCGGAGGGGATTGGCGTAAAATTCGAGGCCGCAGGGCTGACAGGGAAAATCCTAAACCCACGTAACCATAATACCGGTAATAAACATTGCGTGGATATCACTAAGGAGGCAAGAAAAATGGCAAACATCAAGAAAAAAAGAGTGCACTGGAATAATAACTATACCTCTTCTGATGTGGCAGGGTATAAACTTTATTGGGCCGTAAATGAAAGGGTCGATTACGATTCTGATTGTGCCGAGGTGGGTAATGTTACAGAGGTTATCTTGCCGGTGGACATTTCCGCTTTTCCCCTGGTTGCAGGTGAAATAGAGATCGGCGTTACAGCTTTCAATCACGCGGGAAACGAATCTGATATGGCAAAGTGTTCCGCCACTTTAGATTTTACTTCACCGGAGGCCCCGACAGAACTTGTGGTGGAATCTGTAGATTCTGTAAGTTCTTTCGGTTCTGTAAGTTCTATAGGTTCTGTGGATTAAGCCCCCCTGCTGGTTGCATAATAGCAGACAAAATCCCAACCACACAGGGGTTGTTTGAAAAATGACCGAGCAAAGGTCCCAGGGACTGCTTTTAGTGAGCAACATCGGTTATTTTTGTGAGAGGTGATCATGAATAACCCTCTTTACAATGGGCATTAGGATTATGCGTTCCAGTCCTTAAAGCAGGGCCAGCAATGGCCCTGCCTTTTTATTGAGGTCAAGACATATATCTCAACACCATTTCTCCAGAGACTGGAGGAAAACCTTCAAAGACAGGGGTTGTTAGATGCCAGAGAATGTCGTACTTGAAACAAATTTTAAAGGCCCAAAGCTTTTGGGAAGGGGGAAGGTAAGAGACATCTACACGCTAGGTGACACCCTACTGATAGTGGCAACAGACAGGATATCCGCTTTTGATGTAGTCATGGGAGATGGAATCCCCGGTAAAGGAAGGATCTTGACCCAGATATCCAAATACTGGTTCGAAGTCATGGGGGGGATAATAACCAACCATCTGGTGTCGACTGATGTTAGAGATCTCCCTCAAGAATATCAGGAGTATGGCAGCATCTTGGAAGGGAGAAGTATGCTGGTTAAGAAAGCGACCCCTCTCTCCGTAGAATGCATTGTCCGTGGGTACCTGGCAGGTTCTGCATGGAAAGAGTATCGCCAAGGAGGGACTGTCTGTGGCATGAGTCTCCCAGGAGGGCTTGTAGAATCTTCCAGGCTAACGAACCCCATCTTTACGCCATCTACCAAGGCGATTGAGGGTTTTCATGATGAGAACATAACCATAGAACGGATGAAGGAAATCATAGGGGGCAAACTCGCCGATGATGTAATCAGGATAAGCATGGAAATATATGCTACGGGAAGCCGAATAGCAGAAGAGAGGGGTATAATCATTGCAGACACTAAGTTTGAATTCGGGATCTGCAAAGACGAATTAATACTGATAGATGAACTCCTGACCCCGGATTCCTCCCGTTTCTGGCCGATGGATGGTTACCAGCCAGGAAAAGCTCAAAAGAGCTTCGACAAACAATTCCTGCGAGACTATCTGCTGTCCGTGGACTGGGATCAGACCCCCCCTCCCCCTAAGTTGCCAAAAGAGATCATAGAAAAGACCAGGGAGAAGTACCTTGAGGCATCAAGGAGACTGACGAACGAACACTAGTTGCAGAAAAGGAGAAAAAACTAGGCCAATGCTTTCTTATACCCGGCCAATAGACGCTCTTTCTCTATCCCGTGGTCTATGAAATCCCATGGGAAAATCTCATCTGCACCCCTTTGTCTATATACATAAAAGTCGGTGTTAACGTCTACCTCCCTGAAAGCTCTCTTCCAATCTCCTCCAAATCTATGGGCCGATAAAATGATCCTCCCTACTCTCCTGTCTCCCCTACTCAAGAGGGCCTGGATATAGGCCCATTTCGGTACATCGGTAGTAACATTGACGTTCCCTTCCCTCTTTAAGGCCTTTCTTATGATCTTCAACCGGTCACCGAGGATCTTTATATCAGCAAGCGGATGCCACTGAAACGGGGTGGCGGGCTTTGGGACGAAACAGTTAACGCTAAGGGTTATTCTCCCAAGGCGTCTATTACCCTTACTTACCTTCAAGACATGATGCTTTATCGTCTTTGTGATATGAACAATCGCTTCAACATCCTCGAGAGTTTCTGTGGGCAAGCCAACCATGAAATAGAGCTTCAGGTTCAAGATATCATTGCCGATCACCGTGTCCACCGCATTGAGGATATCTCTTTCAGTGATCCTCTTATCTATAACCCTCCGTAATCTCTCTGAACCGACTTCCGGTGCGAGGGTAATCGTTTTATGCCCGCTTCCCTTCAGATATTTGACAACCCTGTCACTAAGAGAGTCTGCCCTTAAGGAGGCAACAGAGACCTTTCCGTTATTTGTCACAATCAAGTCACACAGTTCGGAAAGTCCCGGGTGGTCTGAAACATCCGCACCTATAAGCCCTATCCTACCGCTCTTATTCAGGCCGTTGTTGGCCGTGTTGCTGAGACTTTCGATCCCTCTTCTTCTATACGGACGATACGTAAAACTGATGGTGCAGAATCGGCAAGCCCACTTGCACCCACGTGTCATCTCCATCAAGAACATATCCCCAAACTCCGTATTGGGAGTGAGGACGACTGAATGCGTCTCGATCTTGTCAATGCATTTTACCCATCTTCTCTTGACCTTCCGGCTGAATCTACCCCTCGGCGTAAAGTCCTTGATCGTACCGTCACTATTATAACTCACACCGTAACACCGTGGGACATAAATACCCGATATGGACGCCATCCTTTCCAGGATCTCGTCCTTCCCGTGTCCCTCCTCAACGTCGTTCTTGTACGACTCAATGAACTCCGGAAGAATCTCTTCACCTTCACCAATCACAAAGAGATCGATGAAATTCGAAATGGGCTCCGGATTCAGGGTTGATGCAACACCACCGGCAATGACCAGGGGATGGTCATCGTCCCTCTTTCCCCTTTCCAGGGGTATCTTTGCCAGATCCAGCATCCTCAGGATGTTTATGTAATCGTTTTCAAAAGAGATGGAAAATGCTATGATATCGAACTCGTAGAGACGCTTCTGCGATTCCAGGGTAAAGAGGGCGGTTTTGGTATTTGTGTACTCCTGATATTCATCTTTGTCAGGGAGGAATACCCTTTCACAAAGAACCTCCGGAAAGCTGTTTAGCCGACAATAGATGGTGTGAAAACCCAGGTTTGACATCCCAACATAGTAGACATTGGGGTATGCAATCGCAACGGTTATCTTGCCGCCCCACGATTTTATGATCGCCCCATCTTCTTGGGCAACAGTTTTCCTGGCTTTATCAATCAGGGCCCAGGACATACTTATTCCCTGAGTTGTCTTCTCAAGAAGGCAGGGACATCATATCCAACCTCATCTTCGGGAAAATCCGGGATTATCATGCCCAAGCGTGTTACTTCCCTGTCACCGTAATCCTTCCTAATATAAGTTGGAATGTCTCGATCCTCGCTCATTATATTACCGGCAGGTTTTTGAAACTGTGAAACGGCCTTGATGTCATCGTGGACCTCCCCTGTGCCGTTGCTGAAACCGGTAGCAATAACAGTGACACGCAGATCGTCTTCCATCAGTTCATCAATTACTGCTCCGAAGATTATATTAGCATCTTCATGTGCTTGTTCTTGGATCAATATGGACGCTTCATTTATCTCATGCAGAGCCAAGTCTGTCCCTCCGGTAATGTTGATGAGAATCCCTTTAGCTCCCTCTATGGTTAAATCTTGCAGGAGAGGACTGGATATGGCATCCTGGGCAGCCTGTACCGCGCGATTCTCACTATTAGAGGACCCCGTTCCCATGAGGGCCATCCCCCTTTCCGACATTATTGTCTTAACATCAGCAAAATCCAGATTAATGAGACCACTTACAGTGATAAGATCTGAGACCCCCTTCACGGCGTATAGTAAAACCTCATCAGCCATATGGAATGCATCGATGAGTGAAGTGTTCTTTCCGGTGATTGAGAGAAGTCTCTGATTGGGTATAGTAATCAACGTATCCGTTACCTTCTTTAGCTCCTTTATTCCTTCTTCTGCCAGCTTCTGGCGCCTTTTTCCTTCAAAGACAAAGGGCTTGGTCACTACGGCTACTGTAAGCGCTCCAACCTCCTTGGAAATCTCAGCCACCACAGGGGCTCCTCCGGTTCCCGTGCCTCCACCCATACCGGCTGTAATAAAAACCATTTCCGTGTCTACCAGCAATTCCTTTATCCTCTCCCTGTCTTCCTCGGCTGCTTTCTTACCAACTTCCGGATCAGCGCCGGCCCCCAGGCCCTTTGTTAATCTCTCCCCCAGCTGCAGCCTCAATGAAGCTTCAGATCTCTTTAGGGCCTGGGCATCCGTATTGGTGGCAACAAAGTCAACCCCTTCCAGCTTCGATTGAATCATGGTGTTTACAGCGTTGCATCCACCACCCCCAACTCCGAATACCTTGATTCTAGCCGGTTGTTTTGTGTTTTCATCGATTTCAAACATTAGTAGTGCACCTCCTTATTTGTTTTTAAAATACCTCTTCAAACCACCTTTTCACTCTACCGGAAAGCCTGGCGAATGTGTTACTGTCTTTCCCCGTAAATCCCCGTCCATTCCGGTTTTTGCTACCGTAGAGGACCAACCCTACCCCCGTACTGTACATGGGGTTGTTTACCACATCGACCAATCCACCAATCCCGGTGGGATAACCTATTCTCACCGGAAGATCAAACATCCTTTCCCCAAGCTCGGACAAGCCTTCCAGTAATGCGGTGCCCCCTGTCATGACTATGCCTGACGCAATCAACCCCTCACAATTCGACTTGATCAATTCCCTTCTAACCAGTGAGAAAATCTCCTCCACCCGAGGCCCAATGATGTCACATAACTGTCGCCGGGGATACATCCCCGGCGCCCTCCCCCCAACGCCGGGAACTTCTATTGTCTCATCCTTGTTAACCATAGACGAAAATGCGCATCCGTACCTCTTCTTGATCTTTTCCGCGCTAACAGTAGGGGTCCTCAAGCCTACGGCTATATCACCGGTAATGTGATTCCCTCCTAATGCCAATACTGAGGTGTGTTTAATACTCCCATTGGAAAAGATAGCAATATCCGTCGTACCCCCGCCAATATCCATAAGTAGAACGCCCAGTTCTTTTTCGTCCGGGCTCAGGATTGCCTCGCTGGAGGCCAGCTGCTCCAGGACAATTTCAGAGACATCCAGACCTGTCCTTTCAGCGCACTTGATAATATTCTGTGATGAAGTCGTTGCGCCGGTTACAATATGAACCCTAGTCTCCAATCTCACACCGATCATCCCAATAGGTTCTTGTATACCATCCTGGTCATCCACAATAAACTCCTGGGGCAAGACATGGATGACCTCCCTGTCTAGCGGGATGGCAACCGCTTTGGCTTGGTCTATGACCTTCCTGACATCCCCTCTTCTTACCTCTCTTTCCTTGATGGGAACGATTCCCTGGCTATTGAGCCCCTGTATATGGTTACCTGAAATCCCCGTATAGGCGGAATCAATTTCCAGGCCTGCCATCAACTCAGCTTCCTCAATTGTTTTCTTCAAAGAGGTCACTGTACTCTCGATATTTACGACGACCCCCTTTCGGAGTCCCTCTGACGGATGAGAACCCATCCCGACAATGTCAACATCTCCGTTGTTTATTTCACCGACAACAGCACAGGTCTTTGTGGTACCCACGTCTAAACCGACCACTATATTGCTCTGCATGCTACCCATTGTTTTTACCTCCTCCTACCTCCCCTCAGGGCCAACAGGGTCTGTGACGATTTTGTCTTGTACAATTTCACATAGACCTTTTTACCGTAGCTTAGGTTGATGTATTCTGCCTTTTCACGTCTTTTCTCAAGGTCAGCCATTATCTTTTTAAGATTATTCAGCTTCTCCGTATAATCACCAAACCCTAACTTCACCTGGGTTGCGTCCTTCACCGTGAATAGGGTCAAGCCGGCACAAGGATCCATATGGATCTCCGATATCTCTTTGGTGCCCATGAACTTTCCTTTAGTGGCTACATAGAGAATACTCAAGGCCTTTTCGATAAGCCTTTTGGGGACACTCTCATTGTTTGCCGGATCTTCAGACTCCAGCCCCGTCAGGACAGGGATATCGAAGAAATCCTCAGGACCTACCTCCTTGAAGATGAGGCCTTTTTTATCCACCAGGTATAGCCGGTCTAAGTTAATCATGACAGCGGGGGTCCTCTCAATGATGTCAATAACAATCTTCCGGGGCAATCTTCGTTTCACCATGGCCTGTTCCACCCAAGGGTGCTGTTCTATCCTTTTACTGATATCTTTGAGACCCACGGCAAGTATATTACTTCCGATGTCGATCCTTGCCAGGTTCAGAACCTCTATCTCGGAAAGCTTTTTCTCCCCGTTCACAATGATTTCCCGGATTCGGAAATAGGGGGATGTATAGAGATATCCGAAGAAGATATAGGCAAACAACCCTACTCCACCGACTAAAAACACAAGGACACTCACCTTGGATAACCCTAAAAGCAGACCAGGGTGTTCTCTCTCATTCTTACCAGTACGCCGGTCACCCAATTTACCTTTCTTGACCTTTTTCGTTCCTGTACTCTTCATCCTAAACACCCTCCGTGTAAAAGACACACTGGTTGTCAGTTATAAGTGCAGCTTGGCGCTTTTCAGAATCTCTTCCACCAAACTATCAAAACTGAACCCGGCATGATCGGCGGCCTTTGGCAACAAGCTTGTCCGTGTCATGCCGGGAATAGTGTTAATCTCAAGTATACTATACTCAACGATACCGGAGTCTCCTTTTGAGGTCAGGATCATATCCACTCTCGCTGCCCCATGACAGTCTATCGCTCGATAAGCCTTCAATCCTAGACCTTGCGACTCAAGTGACTGGCTTCGTGTCAACCGGGCAGGTAAAATGTACTCCGTCATCCCACTGGTGTATTTTGATTTGTAGTCATAGAATCCGCTGCTGGGGACAATCTCAATTACAGGAAGGGGTTGCTCGTTCAAAATCCCCACGGTAATCTCTGATCCGTCGACAAATTCCTCTATCATTACGTGGCTACCGGACCTCCCTGCTTTTTCAACAGCATCTCCCAACTCCTCCCTCTTTTCCACTATGCTTACTCCGATAGTCGACCCCTCCGATACCGGCTTCACCACCACCGGGAATCTGAGTCTTGTTCTCTCTTTCAGCTCTTTTAAACCACTCACAACCTCAAACCTCGGAGTTGGGAGTCTGTGGAAGTTCAAAACTCTTTTGGTCATAGGTTTGTCCATAGCCAGGGCACTGGCCAGCACTCCAGATCCCGTATAAGGAATCCCCATAATCTCCAGCATCCCCTGGATGGTGCCGTCCTCGCCCCACCTCCCGTGAAGTGCGACAAAGGCCACGTCAATCCTCTCCTCAATTATATTCTGTGCGACGTCCCTGCCCACATCCACGGAGCAAGCATTGTAGCCCATCTCTATCAGGGCGGAAAGTACTGCATTACCGGTCAATAACGAGATCTCTCGTTCCGCAGATAATCCTCCCATAAGTACACCGATCTTCTTCCGCTTCCACATAATCTTATTCTTCACCGATTATTTTGACTTCCGGTTCTAACACCAATCCCGTTTCTCTATATACGCTGTCCCGGATTTCTTTCATTAAGCCTAGCACATCGCTTGCAGTTGCATTTCCCAGGTTCAGAATAAAATTCCCATGGCGTTCCGAAACCTTAGCCCCCCCTATTCGCATCCCTTTCAACCCGGCCTCATCAATCAGTTTCCCGGCCGGGACACCTTTGGGGTTTTTAAATATAGAGCCCGCATTCGGCAAATCCAGGGGCTGCGTCTCCTTTCTCCTGCCCAGTATGGCCTGTACCCTCTCTGAAATGTGTGACTTGTTGCCCGGTTTCAACCTAAAGATCGCGCTCAGAATAATGGAACCACTGGCCAGTCTTAAGTTCCTGTATGAGAAGTCCGAGTCTTCCCTTCTCTTAACACTAATCCCTCCAGTGCGGTTCAAAATAGTCATTAAGAGGGTTACATCTTTTAACTCTCCGAGGCTGCCACCTGCATTCATAACTAAACCGCCACCCACTGTTCCTGGGATTCCGGCAGCGAATTCCAGGCCGGAAAGGCCACAATCTATGGAGAGCCTGATCAAGCTAACGAGTGGTGCAAAAGCCTCTGCAAACAGGAGCTCGGATTGGCCCCCTCCCACTTTTACGATGTGCCTAAAGCCGTCGGATAAGCTTATTACGACAGTTCGAATCCCCCCATCTCTAACCAGGAGGTTTGTCCCATTGCCCAGGATAAAATATGGTAGACGTTCTCCGTTTAAGAACTTGATTGTCCGTGTCACATCGTCTGTATCCTCAGGAAACACTATAACATCAGCCGGTCCACCTACTCTCAGGGACGTATACTCTCGCATGGGTTGATTTGTAAGTATATTTCCTTTTACTACCCTCCTCAGTTCCTTTATCTGTTTCTCAGATATCAACTTCTCTTCATCCTTCAATATGTCGAAACTGTTCACAGCAGCTCAAGCGCTATCTCGTTTCAGCCTGTTTATCAGCGCATCTCCAACCTTATATATATCCCCTGCCCCCAGGGTGATTACCATGTCACCCGCTTTGAGTATCTCTTCCAGACGGGAAGGGATCGCGTCTTTATCCGGAATGTATGATACATGATTGTGCCCGTGTTCTCTAATTCCGTCCACCAAGGTCTTTGCATTTACACCGGGTATCGGGTCTTCACCGGCAGGGTATATCTCTGTAATTATCAAGACATCCGCTTGATAGAATGCGACCAGAAAATCTTCATACAGATCCTTGGTACGAGTAAACCTGTGAGGTTGGAAGACGGCTACTATCCTACTTCCCCACCCGTTCTTCGCGGCACCCAGCGTGACGTTGATCTCCACCGGATGGTGAGCATAGTCGTCTACAATCAAGATATTGTTGACATCCGCCTTTATTTGGAATCTTCGCTGGATACCGCTAAATCCGTCAAGGCCCTCCCGGATAGTCTCAAAATCCAGGTCCAGTTCAATGGCGGTTGCTATGGTGGCCAGGGAATTATATACATTGTGAACGCCAGGCATTTGAAGTTCGATCTTTCCGAGCGCCTCACCACGGTACAAAACACCAAAGGAGGTCTTTGATTTTGCAAATGCCAGGTCTATTGCCTGAACGTCTGCCTGGCTCGTCAGCCCATATGTCACATATCTCTTTCTTATCTGTGGGATTAAGTTCTGAATATTATTGTGATCAAGACATACAATAGCGAGACCGTAAAAGGGCACCTTATTGATAAAGTCCAGATAAGCCTTCTTCACGTCTTCCATATCCCTGTAATGATCCATGTGCTCTTGATCGATGTTTGTAACGACTGCGATGGTCGGAGAGAGCTTCAAGAAAGACCCGTCACTCTCATCCGCTTCGGCTACCAGAAACTCTCCCTGTCCGAGTTTAGCATTGGTACCTATGCTGTTCAGCTTCCCTCCGATAATCACCGTTGGGTCTACCCTTCCATGGGCAAGGACGGTTGCTATCATCGATGTTGTCGTGGTTTTCCCGTGAGTGCCTGACACGGCTATGCCATATTTCATCCTCATCAGCTCTGCAAGCATCTCTGCCCTGGGGATAACAGGGATGAGCCTTTCTTCCGCTTCCATTACTTCGGGATTGTCGGGTCTTACCGCTGAAGATGTCACCACCACGTCCACATCCTCCAGGTTATCCTTGCTATGCCCGCAACTTACGACAGCCCCGAAGCGACCCAACCGTCTGGTAATCTCCGACTCCCGGATGTCCGATCCACTGACAATATACCCTAAATTCAATAAAACCTCGGCAATACCGCTCATCCCGATACCACCGATTCCCACAAAATGAATACGTTTTATCTTCCTGTACACACATCCCCCCCTAGTTCCTACCCAAAAGCTCGTAACAACTTTCTACTATTGCCTTTGAAGCCCCCGGTCTGCCCAGTCTGGATGCCTCGGCTCCCATCCTGGAGAGAACGATTGAATCAGCAGCCATCCCCATTACGATCTCAGCTAAGTTTCTCCCGTTCAGATCCCCATTCAAAACCATCCTGGCAGCCCCCCTATCCGACAATACCCTTGCATTGACCTCCTGGTGGTTGTCGGCCGCAAAAGGATAAGGAACCAATACCGATGCCTTGCCACATGCTGTAAGTTCGGAAATGGTCGTAGCTCCCGCCCTGCATATGACCAGATCTGCGTCCCTGTATGCTGCTGCCATATCGTCGATGAACCCTGCTACTTCCGAGTCAAAGGCCTTTTCTCCATATTCCCGGCAAACCCACTGATAATCTGCTTCCCCTGTCTGGTGTATTATCTTCAGAGAATCTTTCATGGGCATAAGATGGTCCAGGGCAGCCAGCATTTTTTCATTCATAGAATGGGCGCCCTGACTGCCACCAAGGAGAAGTATCGTAAACTTCCCATTCTGTGCTTTACGTTTTGGAGAACTCCCGATTAGTCCTCTTCTGACCGGGTTGCCCGTGAATCTGGTTTTCTTCATAGATGAAAGATATTTGGTTTCCGGGAATGACACAAATATCCTGTTCACAAACCTGGCCAAAACCCTATTGGCAGTTCCGGGGATAGTGTTTTGTTCACAGATTGCGGTCTTGATCCCTGTCAACAGAACTGCAAAGATCACCGGGACAGAGACATACCCTCCCATGCCGATAACCAGCTCCGGCTTATGCTCTCTGACAATCAGCACGGACTGATATAGACTTCCGGGTATCAGGAAAAGATTGTTTATCTTATCCCTCGGGGCTTTTCCCTTTAATCCTTTGACGTCTATAATCCTGAGTTCAAAACCCGCCTTTGGAACCACCCTTGACTCGATACGTCCCTTTGTCCCGACAAATACGCAGACGCTTTTCGGGTCTCTTCTCATGAATTCTTCCGCCAAGGCTATACCAGGGAAGAGATGTCCCCCTGTACCCCCACCAGCGATCAAAACCCTCATCCGATTATCCTTAATTGCCCTAAATACTACGACCCGAGTGGTCAGAGAAATTCATATAAACTACTTTTCAGTTCTTACGAAGGATGCTCTTGTCCCCTTTTTGATCT
>JAUXHQ010000051.1 GCA_030621455.1 Deltaproteobacteria bacterium | reverse complement strand
TTACTGGAAGGATTAGCCAAAGAACTGGAAATACCCTCTGACGAACTCACCCTTTCATGTCTCTGTAATGTTGTAAACGAGCCATACTCTGGCAGGCTGAAAACCAGCCGTAGTAATCTTTTATCACTGTCGAGCAGTATCCAGGAGATAAATAGGATAAACGAGAGTCTGATCATACATTCTCTAGATAGTATCGCAGGGTCAATATCCCTGTTGTGCAATTTCATGTCTTCGGGATCAACCTATCTCGATACCGGACGACTTCAGCATGGGAGTAAGGATGGTTGGTTGGTTAAAGGACAGGTGTGAACCTTTTGTAAAGGGGGTCATCTAATGCCGGGTATTCACATGACTCTGGATATAGCGAAAAGATCTCTTCTGGCCCAGCAAGCGGCCTTTCAGGTTATCAGTCACAATATTGCCAACGTTAACACCCCCGGGTTTTCCAGACAAAAGATAGGATTAGAACCCAGTGACGCCCTGCCATCGAGTATCGGACCTATGGGAAGCGGCGTAGATATAGGTGAGATAACCCGTGCCTTCGATAGGTATCTTGAGTCGCAGATCAATAGAGAGACTGAAGATCTGGGGAAATGGGGGGCGATGGGAGAGACGATGGAGCAGATCGAGGCAATCTTTAACGAGTCGATCGGCTACGGACTGAACAACGCAATGAATGAATTCTGGAATGCATGGCAGGATGTGGCCAATAATCCTTCAGGAAACACCGAACGTCTTATCTTGATCGCGAAAGGCGAGGCCACGGCATTGAGTTTGAATGATCTCTACGCAAATCTCAGAGGCGTGCAGGATGATCTGGATAACCGTATAAGGAACTTCATCGGCGAGATCAACACTATAGCGGACCAGATAGCAGAGATTAACAGTGTGATCCCCGGGGCAGAGATCATGGGTTCAAAAGCTAATGATGACCGGGATACGAGAGCCGATCTGATAAACAAACTGTCGGGAATGATCAATATAAACTATTACGAAAATCCGGATGGTATGGTTACCATCCTGGTGGGGGAGGGGAGACTCCTGGTGGACGGCAGGATTAGCTGGGGGTTGCAAGGTGAAGTCAATACGGACCCAGGAAGTAAGGGGTTCTTCGATGTGAAATGGGATCCCGGCGCCGGTGGAAATCTGGTGGATATCACCAGCGATATCTCCGGTGGAAAGTTGGCTGGATGGCTGGAATTGAGAGATGTAACCATAGAAGATTACGAGGACAAACTGGACATATTGGCAAGGGAGATAATCGAAGAGGTAAATAGGTTGCACAGCGACGGGGTGGGGCTCTCCGGTTACAGCAGCATTACGGCCGCCAATGCCGTGAACAGTTCCGGAGATCCATTGACCGCTACTGGCCTGCCCTTCACGCCTGTAACAGGTTCTTTAACCATCAATATCTTCGATGGTAATGGAACCCCTGCCGGCACTGGCACAATCAATATAACCGCCGGTGCTACGACTCTGACTGATGTAGAAACAGCCATCAATGGCATAAGTCATGTATCGGCAAGTATCGCCAACGGCTTACTTTCTGTCACGGCTGATCCCGGCTATACGTTTACTTTTCTGAATGATGACAGCGATACACTTTTGGCCTTGGGGCTGAACACGTTTTTTACCGGGGACGATGCATCTACGATAGTTGTCAACTCTGTTGTTCAAAATGACATCAACAAGATAGCGGCCGCTACTAGTAATGATTCTCCAGGAGACAATACCAATGCGCTTGCCATTGCCGGTTTGAAGGACAAACTTCTCTTGGAGGGCGGCGCTTCCAGCCTCGGTGGATACTATAGTTCCCTGGTTAGCGAAATAGGATTGGGGGCTCAAAAGGCATTAAGTATGGCCAACCACCAGGAGTCAATGCTGCAGCAACTGGAGAACCGGAAATCTTCCATATCCGGAGTCTCTTTGGACGAGGAGATGATAGACCTTATGAGATATCAAAATGCCTATGTGAGTGCAGCAAAGCTTGTTTCTATTGTGGATGAAATGTTAAAGGCTTTGTTGGATATGGCATGAGAGCTTTCCCCCGCGAATTGAGTTTTTTGGGAGATTCCGGGTAAGTACACAAGGTTCTAACTGCTCAGGTCGAAAGAATTGTCGGGAGGTGAAAGGTATGCGCGTCACGAATAAGATGCTCTCTGATACAGTGTTAAATGGTCTCCTCAGCAATACAGAGCGCCTCCAGCAACAGCTTGTATCAATGGCTTCTCAAAAACGGATCAATAGACCTTCGGATGACCCTGCCGGGATGAGCAGGGTCCTGGGTTACAGAACAGACCTCTCTTCAATTGAACAATACGAGAGAAATATTAATCAGGGCGCCTCATGGCTTACACACACAGAGTCTGTATTAACCGAGGCTTACGATCTGTTGGTGACAGCTCAGGAGGTGGCTATATCCCAAGCAAACGCCACGGCCAATCAGAGCACAAGACTGGCTATGGCAAAAGAGATAGAGAATATATACGAGCATATGTTGAGTTTGTCAAACACCCGGTTAGGAGGCCGCTATATATTCTCGGGGTACAGGACTTCTCAACCCGCCTTCAATCCTGACGGGACATACAACGGGGATACCAATGTGATCAGTGTTGCCACCGGCCAGAACACTACGGTTAAGATAAGCCTGACAGGGAATGATGTGTTTGTAACCACAGATGTAACCACAGATGTAACCACAGATGTATTTACTGTCCTTGACAATCTGAAGCTTGCCCTTGAGAACGACGATGTGGCTGGGATTACTGGTCAGCTCGCCGGCCTACAGAGTAGTATGGATCATGTGAATTTAAAGATCGCTGAAATTGGATCCAGGGCTAATCAGATGGAGACAACAGAGAATATCCTCTCCAATCTGAAATTGAATATACGCGAGATGCTTTCCAAGACAGAGGATCTTGATTTCATTCAGGCAGCCATGGATCTGACAGCGCAGCAGAATGCATATCAAGCCTCTCTACTCGCATCTCAAGAGATAATGAGGATGAATTTGGCCAATTTTTAACTGGTGTTTGGAAACTCTTCAAACATCTTTTAACCAATACCCGGATTTTGCCATGGAGGGTGAATGATGTTGGTTTTGACACGGAAGTCGGGAGAGACTATCACCATAGGCAATGATATTAGGATTACTATTATTGGCATCAAAGGTAAACAGGTTAGACTGGGTATTGAAGCCCCTTCAGAGACCACAATTCATCGGGAAGAAATCTACGACAGGATTCAAACAGAGAATAGGCTTGCGGCAGTTCAAACTTCCGTAGACCTTGATAAGATAACAGACCTGTGGCGAAATAACCGGAAAGAGACAAGGGGGAAGGTGATTGATACTGGAAGGGACACGCTTTGGCGACATAGAGGTTGATGGGGAAAAGATCATAACCATTCCGGAGGGTATACTGGGGTTCCCCAATAGCAAGAGGTATGTCCTCCTAGACCATTCCGGGGATTCTCCATTCAAATGGTTTCAATCGGTAGATGAGCCGGAATTGACGTTTATTATTATAGACCCATTGTTTTTCAAGCCTGATTACCGGATCGAGATATCCCGCAATGAGATTCCGATCTTGCAACCCTTTGCTCCGGATGACTTGTCGGTCATGGTTATAGTCACCATCAAGGAAGGTGCAAAGGATATAACAGCCAACCTTCAAGGGCCCTTAGTCATTAACACCAAGAACCGGTTGGCCAAACAAGTTGTTCTTGTTGATACTCAGCATACCACCCGCCACAGTATGAAGTTCTTGTTTTCCCCAAAAGTTTGCAATACGTCCCCCCACCCAACGCTCCAAACTGTATGAAGCGGCCTGCATTGGCAAGCATGGTGGCCACCAGGTGAACTCTTGGCGGGCGCCCCAAGTCCTTCGCTTCTCAAGTGATACTTTGTACGAGAGCATAGGCACTGTGGTTGTGAATGCTCTCAAAATTTTCTGATTCCACACAAAACCACGTGATGTTTGGATCGGATTTGAGTTTTTTAGCGATGGTTCTAACCACATCTTCAACAAACATGGGGTTTGAATACGCCTTTTCAGTAACAAATTTTTCATCGGACCTCTTGAGAAGAGCATAGACTTCACTACTGGCTGATTCCTCAACACTTCTTATGATGTCTTCAATCCACAGGAATCTCTTGAAACGCAATTTAACCGACACCATTCCCCTCTGGTTATGGGCGCCGACTTTACTGATCTCTTTAGAACAAGGGCACAAGGTAGTGATAGGCACATTCACCTCAACAGCTAGGTCTCTCTCTCCATCGTGAGATGCAGAAAACCTGCAAACATATTCCATGAGGCTCTTTGCCTTGGAAACGGGCGCCTCTTTCTCAATAAAATAGGGGAACTCGATCTCCAGGTGAGCAGACTTGGCATCGAGTTTTTCTTTCATTTTGTCAATGATCGTAAATAGAGTCTTAAGGTTGATGCTCCCCTTGTATTCATTTAGAATTTCGACAAATCTACTCATATGAGTCCCCTTAAAATGATGGGGAAGATTGACATACATATTAATGGTAGCCACGGTATGTTGGCTTTTGTTACTGCGGTCCAAGACGACGATTGGGTATTTGATATTCTTGACACCGACTCTTTGAATCTCTATATTGCGATCATCAATCTGGTTTTGAATATCAACCAAATCCATTTCCATTGAACTAACTCTTCCCTATTCTTCATAATAGGATGCACGTGAGGTGTCTGACTCCCAAACGGACACCTTAGTTATCAAAATATTCTCATTGTTCAGTTCTTTCGTCAAGTTCTTAAATATGTAGGCAGCTATATTCTCAGAAGAAGGGTTGGTCTCAACAAAGTGGGGAAGTTCATTTAGATACTTGTGATCCAGTTGATCCAGGAAGGTCTGGGTCTTATCCTTCAAAATTCGGAAATCTATGGTCAGACCCACGACATCTAATTCTTTGGCCCTGGCAAAGACATCTACCCTGAAATTGTGACCGTGGATGTTTTCACATTTGCCCCCGTAGTCTCTTAGCCTGTGGGCAGCTGCAAACCCCGCCGTAATCATCACTTCGTACATAAATAGCCCCCCTGACAATGGCTTAAAAGCATAATTCAAATGAGTTCCCAAATCCCTGAGTTTAGAATTCGAATACCTTTCCCTGTTTTAAGATGATGATGTTTGGGTTTCCTAATGCTGCGATCTCATTCTCCAACTCCGGGAGATATTGAGGTTTCATATGAAAGATGAGGATGGACAGGTCAGGCACCTTCAGTTTATTCAGTTGATCTTTTAACATGAAAGGGGTTAGATGACCACTCATGTCAGCCAGCGCGTGGAGGTGGTTGGGAAAGGATGTCTCTACGATGACCGCCTTCAAGTTCGACAACTTATTCGCTTCCTTCCAAATCTTGTCCGTAGGACCGGTATCACCCGTGTAAAGAATCGAACTCGTCTCATCCCTAATTATATAACCTACAGCCTCCACAGTATGGTTTACAGAAATAGCCTTAACGGTTAACCCGTTGATGGACACGTCTGTTCCTGTTTTTATCGATCTAAACCGCAATACGGGTTCTTCTGCGGTTGGTAGGATGGTAAAATCAGGCCATATCTTATCATTCAGTAGGTGGAACTTCAAAATCTTGAGGACCTTGGGCACACTGATGACTTCGATCGGTGTATTATTCCCCCCAACGACATTATCGGCCAGGAAAAGGATATCTTTTGTGTGGTCGAGATGAGAATGGGTAACCAGAACACTACGGATCTTCTTTTGCTCGTCCAGGGTCAAAACAGATGTTACTGTCCCGGCATCAAGGAGCAGAGAATCGTTGATCAAAAAAGCAGTAGTTTGGTCATCCTGAAGTTCTGACCCATGACAACCGAGGACCCTTACCTTCACTTATGCTCCTCCCAAGGACTCTAACAAAAGCTAGCCGTTGAAGATATGACCCTCCCGGTAAGCTCTAACAAACGCCCTAACGATATGTTCATCGAATTGTTTACCTGAGCATCTCTCCAATTCTTCGACAGCAGTATCCATATCCAGTCCTTTTCGATAGGGCCTATCCGTAGTCATAGCATCAAACGCGTCAGCTACAGCGATAATTCTGGCAATCAGCGGTATCTCATCACAAGTCAATCCATCAGGATAACCTTTCCCGTCACACCTCTCATGGTGATATCTCATCCCCGGTATTACATCTCTCAGTTGGAGAATCTTTCCCATGATCTCGTGTCCCAATACAGGGTGTTTCTTCATTTCTTCGAATTCTTCTTTACTCAACCTCGATGGTTTCCTCAGGACAATATCCTCAATCCCGATCTTGCCGATGTCATGTAAGATGGCCGATATCTTTAAACTCTCCTTTTCAGAAGGGTCTATTCCGATATATTCCGATATAGCCGTACTGTATCTCACCACACGTTTCGTGTGTCCACCTGTGTAAGGATCCCTCTTCTCTATGGCATCGGCCAGCGCTTCAGCAGTTTGCAGGAATGTCTCCCGGAGTTCCTTATATAATCTGGCATTATCAACGGCTATGGCTACTTGGTTTGCCAATAATATGAAAAGTTCCAGGTCTTCATCATTGAAGACCTCGCCCTCCAACTTGTTTATTGCCTCGAGTACTCCAATGACCTTATTTTTCACCTTCAAGGGCACACATAACATATCTCGTGTAACAAACTTCGATTTCTCATCAGCCTTCCTAAAATGCCTTTCATCGTTTACCACATCAGCGATCAAGAGAGGCTCACCGTGTTTCGCTACCCATCCTGCAATTCCTTCCCCCACCTGAAGCCTGATCTCCTTAACCTTTTCTCCTTTGTCTCCGAGGGCAACCTCAAAGTAAAGTTCATGACTGTCATTATCGAGTAAGAGCAAGGAACTGACCTCACAGTTCATAAGCCTGGTAGCAGCCTGCATGGCCCTCTCCCTAACTTCTTCCTGGTCCAGGGTTGAATTCAATACGGTGCTCAACTCTGTGAGGGTTGTGAACTGTGCTATCTTCTTCTCTGATTTTTTCAGGGTATGTCGAAGCTCTTCTTCGAGTTCTCGGATCTTGTCTGAATTATCAAGGGGTCCCCCCATTCCATCCCCCTAGTTTCTTGGCCGGGATAAACTGACCGCGGGTATTAAGTAACATATCCTTTTCCTTGTTGGCACGAAAGTCCTGAGGAAGAGCCGGTTCTTACGATGCTTACAAATTCTTCTAACTTGGCATGGTCCTTCCTCCCCGGCAAGGACTCAACCCCACTGCTTACATCAACCCCATAAGGACTTGCCGTTTGGATTGCCTCCGGAACATTACGAGGGGTAAGTCCCCCCGCTACTACTACCCTATTACAATACCTCTTTGCCTCGGAGGCAAGCTGCCAGTTAAAAGTTTTCCCACCGCCTCCATAGCGGTCGTCATAATGGGTGTCGAGTAATACCGCACTTACTTCATAGGAGGGAAGGGCCTCCAGACATTCCCTATCCTTAATCCTGAACGCCTTGATCAACCTCCTACTGAAACGAGAACAGTACTCCGGTGATTCATTACCATGGAACTGCAGTAGGTCTAAAGAACAGAATTCACTGATCTCTTTTACCCTATCCTCATCCTCATTAACAAATACCCCCACCAAGCATAGGAATGGCGGAAGTTGACGGATTATTTCCCTAGCCACATCTTCCGGAACATAGCGGGGACTGCCTTTATAGAACACAAAACCGAGGGCATCAACCCCTAAACTCACTGCAAATGCAGCATCTTCTATGTTGGTTATACCACAGATCTTTATCCTTGTCATTGATATTTCCCAAGAGGGTCAAAGGACGCTTGTTTGGTTCTCCAGTAGTGGGCTTTTGATGATTATAAAGAGGGAGGTGTCAATGGATGGTCCTGTCATCATCCTTTCCTCCATTAACACCCTTGTGACGCTTCTTAAGCCTTAGCCACTTCCATCTCATATAGTGATGGTATAAATATTTCCATATGCGGGGATAATTCAAGTATACAACACCAAAGACCATACCACCCAGGTGAGTGATGTGGGCGATGCCGCCGCCGGTTCCAACAAGGGATGCGTAAAGCTCAATTGCCCCAAAAATCATAACGAAATGTTTTGCCTTGATGGGAAAAAGAAGATAGATGTAAATAAGACGGTTGGGGAAGGACCAGCCGTAGGCCAAGAGAATACCATATATTGCCCCGGACATTCCGATTGTGGGTATGGAGAGGTTAGGGGTTATGAAGACAGTACATAGGGCAGCACCGATGCCGGTCACGAAGAAATACTTCAGGAATATCTTTGGTCCCCAGTATCTTTCCAATTCACATCCAAACATCCAAAGTGCAAGAAGGTTGAATAGTAAATGAAAGAGGTCTCCATGGAGGAATATATACGTGCCTAACTGCCATACGAAGTATTTATGCCAAACCAGCGCAGGAACCAGCCCAAAGATCAGATTCATTTGATATCCGGATATGGCCTGAAGCAAAAAGACCGCTCCTGATATAATTAAAAGCCTTTTAACCATAGGGGTCATAGAAGATCCGAAGGAAAAGTACGGTCTCTGATAACGGTATTGCATATTATCTCGTCCTTTTAGGAAAGTATGGGCCGCTACGGCAAACCTGTTTAACGATATAGATAAAAAAAGATTATCGAATTTAGCACAAATTATCATAGAATTCAAGACCTATACATAGAATCGACAGCTTGCGCCGGTTAGAACGAAGCTTAAGCATGATTCACCACCACTGGATTTTTTTTAGAAGTCGGAGACTAAGGGGCGAGGCCGAAATAACTTCCCCATTTGTACATCTCATCTTCAGGCCATCTTTGACCGATCTTCGGACACAAAATCCTCGAAATAGGTAAGACTATTCCTGTGGTTTTGTATTTTCAGATCGAACAAATCTGACCTAAATCTGAGCGCCAACTTGAGGAAGTTATTTCGGCCTCGCCCCTAACCCTGAGCTGTACAGCTCAATATAATTTCCGTTCCTTAGCGGACAAATGAGACCTAGTTATGCCTGTTAATATCCACCAAGAAAAGATACTGATCC
>JAUXHQ010000229.1 GCA_030621455.1 Deltaproteobacteria bacterium | reverse complement strand
TGAAGACTCCATTTATGGATGGGCACTAGGTATGGTATGAGGCGTGTCTTAAGTTTATTGCATTTGGAGGGGGTTGAAGATGAAAAGAATAGGTTTAGTCTTTCTGATGTCTCTAATATTATGTATTACAGGTTACGCTTCCGGGGCTGATACGAAGCGGATGGTTTTTGTGGATTTGCAAAAAGCCTTAAATCTATCTGATGCAGGGAAGAAAGCAAGAGAGGCCTTCTCTCATAAGATAGAGGAGGCACAAAAGCTCCTTCAGACAAAGCAGAAGGAACTGGAAAAGCTAAAGAATAGCATTGAGGCAAAGAGCCTGTTATTGAACGAAGAGGCGAGAAAGAAAAAGGAAAAGGAATACCAGAGGGAATTGCGGGATTATCAGAGATTCATTAGAGATTCTCAGGAAGAGCTCAAGCGTGAAGAGGCGGAAATGAGTAAGGGAATAATCATGGAATTGAGAAAAGTTGTTGAAAGGGTCGGGAAAAAGGGTAATTACACCTTCATATTTGAAAAGACTACGAGCGGCGTGCTCTACGCCTCTGACGCTGTAGATCTTACCGAGGAGGTCATCAAGACATATAACGAACAGGAGAAAACAGATGATTGAGAGGAGCCTGCGGGAGTTGGCGGATCATGTGGGTGGCAGGGTGGCAGGTGATGGCGATATTACCATTACAGGGATAAATAGCATCGAGCAAGCAAAAGAAGGGCAGATAACCTTCATCTCTAATCCCAAGTATCTGCCGATGGTGAATACTACCGAGGCTTCTGCAATAATAGTGCCCCCTGATATAAAGGAGTGTAAAAAGCCTCTCCTGTGCATAGAGAATCCCTACCTGGCTTATGCAAAGGTTGCAACGCTTTTTCACGAGAGTCCGTATCAGGCGAGAGGTATCGATGAGAAAGCCGTCATTGGGAAGGGCGCTGAGATCGGGAAGGATGTGTCCATCTATCCTCTGGTATATGTGGGTGATAACGCCAGGATAGGGGACAGGGTGTCTCTTCTCCCGGGAGTATATATTGGGGATGACGTGAGTATCGGCGAAGACACGATAATCCACTCAAATGTTTCTATCCGTGAAGGTTGTAGGATAGGGGACAGGGTCATAATCCATTGCGGCACTGTTATCGGAAGTGATGGTTTCGGTTTTGCCAAGGACGGGAAGAGGTCCTATAAAATCCCCCAGATAGGCATAGTCCAGATTGATGATGATGTGGAGATCGGAGCCAACAACGCCATTGACCGCGCATCATTAGGGAAGACCTGGATCAAAAGGGGTGTTAAGACCGATAACCTGGTCCAGATCGGACATAATGTAATCGTTGGAGAGGACACCATCCTGGTGGCAGGTGTCGCCATAGCGGGAAGCACTGAGATAGGCAACCATGTCACTCTCGCGGGCCAAGTGGGTGTGGCGGGTCACATAAAGATTGGGGAAAACGTTGTCGTAGGCGGTCAATCCGGTGTGACCAAAGACATACAACCGAATCAGGTTGTTTCGGGGACGCCGTGCATTCCCCATCGCGAGTGGTTGAAGTCTCAGATTATCGTCACAAAATTGCCTAAAATGAGGAAGGTTTTGAGTGAGTTGGAGTCAAGGGTGAAGAAGGTAGAAGCACATTTCGGGATCGATTTGGAGGATAAGTATGCTGGACATTAGGGATATTATGAATATTTTACCGCACAGATACCCCTTTCTTTTGATCGACAGGATAGTGGAGATAGAAAAGGGCGACAGGGTAGTGGGCATGAAGAACGTGACCTTCAATGAACCCTTTTTCCAGGGGCACTTTCCTGATTTGCCTATCATGCCGGGGGTTTTGTTGATTGAGGCAATGGCTCAAACCGGTGCAATCCTGGCGTATAGTGATGAATCCGAAGATGCTAAGGATAAAAACTTTTTTTTCTCCACTATAGATAAGGTTAAGTTCAGAAGGCCTGTAGTCCCAGGGGATCAAGTCAGGTTTGAATTAAAGGTAATTAAACGGCGTAGTGCGGTATGGAGGTTTAAGGGCAAGGCATTTGTTGGGGATGCTTTGGTTGCCGAGGGGGAGCTGCAAGGTATAATAGCGGACAAGTGATATACTCGGGGGAGGACTCTTGCAATGATACATCCGACGGCCATTATTCATCCAAAGGCAGCGCTTGATGATGGGGTGGAGATAGGACCATACTGCATAATAGACGAGAATGTCAGGATCGGGCGAGACACTAAGCTAAGGTCTCATATCACAGTGGAAGGCTTTACGCAGATCGGTGAACGATGTGAAATCTATCAGTTTGCTTCTGTCGGGGCCCCTCCGCAGGATCTGAAATATAGTGGAGAGAAGTCAGAGGTAATTATCGGTAATGACAACATTATCAGAGAGTTTGTAACCATCAACAGGGGATCTTCCGGGGGTGGGGGAGAGACAAGAGTAGGGGATAAAAACTTTCTCATGGCCTATTGCCATGTGGCCCATGACTGCAAGCTGGGGAATAATATTGTCATGGCGAACGCAGCTACCCTTGCCGGTCATATCGAGATTGAAGACCATGCAATCATTGGCGGGCTGGTTGCCATACACCAATTTGTGAGGATTGGGGCGTATTCCATGATCGGGGGAGTTTCAGGGGTTTCCAAAGATGTTCCCCCCTATGTCATAGCTGTGGGAAATCGGGCAAAATTATTTGGCCTGAATGTTACAGGGCTTAGGAGAAACGGTTTTTCCGATACCGCCATAAACAATCTGAAAAAGGCTTACAAGATCATATTTAAATCAGGTATGGTCCTGAGGAAGGCATTGGAGAAGGTAAGACTTGAAATCCCTGACTCGGAGGAAGTTGGAAATCTTGTGGGATTCATCGAGGAATCTGAAAGGGGTGTATGTCGGTAATGGAAACAGTCGGTCTTATTGCCGGAGATGGATGTCTCCCTGTAATTTTCGCCAAGGCAATAAAGGAAACGGATTTGAGGGTAGTGGCTGTCGTTTATACGGAGGAAGTCCGAGACAGTCTTAAAGCATACGTGGATAGAATTATTTTGATGGATATTGGACAGCTTCAGGAATTGATAGAGACCTTTAAAAACGAAATGGTTTCCAATGCGGTGATGGTTGGGGGAATAAGCAAGACGGTGATGTTTTCCGGGATAATACCCGATGCCAGGGCAATGTCTCTCCTTTCAAGGCTAGAGAACAAAAAGGATGATTTATTGCTTCGTGCGATCGCCGGTGAGTTGGAAAAGGATGGCATTAATATCCGAAGTCTGGCAGATTACATCCCCTCTGTCTTTGTTCAGGAGGGATGTCTGACAAAGCGTCTACCTACCGAAGATGAATACAAGGATATCAGGTTTGGCAGGGATATTGCCAATGGTATCGGCAAGCTGGACATTGGGCAAACGGTTGTTGTAAAGGATCAAGTCATCCTGGCGGTTGAGGCAATTGAAGGTACGGATGAGGCGATTAGGCGCGGGGGAAGATTAGGGAACGGGAAGGTAGTTGTTGTGAAGCTCAGCAAGCCGGATCAAGATATGCGTTTTGACATTCCGGTGGTGGGGATGGGAACCATGCGCTCCTTAAGAGAAGTGAGGGCTTCTGTGCTGGCTATTGAAGCGGGGAATACGATAATTGTGGACAAGGAGGAAATGATTGGGTTTGCCGATCAGGAAGGTATCTCAATCGTGGCAATCTAATGTGTGTCTGTCCGGTAATATATGGTTTCTGGACGGAGGTGTCAGGTGTCAGTGTTCAGGCCTTGTGTTTCGCTTTCC
>JAUXHQ010000075.1 GCA_030621455.1 Deltaproteobacteria bacterium | reverse complement strand
TGGGCAATATATACCCTAAGACCTGCGCCCGCTGCTCGAAGGGCAAGCCCAAGAGCCGCCGTGGTCTTACCCTTGCCATTACCTGTGTAAACCTGTACATATCCTTTCATTTTTCCCCTCCGATACCGGCTGAATATACCCCTTTGCCTATGTCCCAGCCGTTGGTTCGTACCCGTTTCAAGCACCCCGGCGGCAGCTTCAACGATTCGATATTGTCATGTCAGCATTTGATCCACGTTCTCCCCCCATCGGGTGGAGAACGTGGTAAATTCATCGTTATGTTACATCACTGCTTTTCTTCTTGAAGCCCTCAGGGCAAACCAAGAAATCAGAGGCACTCCAACAAGAAGGATAAAGAGCCCAGCCATCTGCATCGCTGTCGCGTGCAACATCATATAACTCATGCCAACAAGAGGCGCAAGGCCTATTCTCACCCCTGCCCTAAGAGTGGGGTGCCGGGAGATACAATCAGCTATCGGTGGTGAGTATCTGTAATAGGCATTGACAAATAATCGTCCCAGACGATTGTGGAGCAGGTAAGTATCCCTAAAATCCCGTAGAATCTCAACATGCGGCTCCATAGGTGATCCATAGGCAGCAGTTGCGATAAAACACTCATACCAGTCGTCGTCACTCCCTCCACCGCCGCTAGTCGGAGCAATGCCGGGTCCTGACGGATCTACTATTATTCCATTTGCTGTGCCATCGGTGTCTCCAAAACCTCCGTCCTGAAGGGTCAAGACAACTTTTGTTCTGCCGTCAGCCAATGTGGTAAATTCGGCATGATCTGAATAATCCTCCCATCCGGTTGCTGCATTGTATTTATACCACTTGTTTGCAGTCGCAGCTTCTGAAAGGTAGATTGTTATTTGAGCGGTAGCCCCTGTGGGAACACTTAAACTGAAGCCCAAAAGACCATAAGGCATATCAGATGGTTTGTCTCCTGTGTTGTCAGTCAAAGCATCGGCAGAATCAATCGATGCCATCGTTAGGATAGAGATGACATTTTGCGTTCCTTCGATGGCAATCTGAGCATCCCCTTCCTCCGTTTGCAGAAATTTGTATGTATCTGTAATCACATCATCGGTTCCATCGCCATCAAGGTCCACAGCTCCGGCAACTTCCTGAGCATCGGCAATACCGTTATTATCATTGTCATTTTCAAGAAAACCAACAGTTGTAAATACAACTTTCAGCGGATTCAAGATGGTGTCGACCGATTCGTCAATAGTGTCATCCGTTGTATTGAGAATGTCGACCTGATGATCGGTTTGATTACATACCCATAACATATTGTTCTTGTCCAGATAAACACCGGATTCCATGCCTGCAATGCTCTTGTTTTCAAGACCGCTCACGGGATTTCCCACAACTCCTGTTGCAGGATCAAAGGAATAAAGTGTATTATCACCCCAACCATCATAACCAACAAAATATCCTTTGGCTGCTGAAATAATCGCCATGCCTGAGATTTGTCCATAAGGGTGATCGGTGTCGTCTCCGTCGTCCAGAACCATTGCAGTCGCATAGGTGTCAGGATCAATGCTTACGATGCCGCCTGTATATTTAACCGGATAATAGCTTCCGATACCTTGCGTGTAAATCGTATCGTTTTCAGCCAGGTACTGAATGGCCAGAGGATCCTTGATGTCAAGCGGTATACCCAACACGCCATCCGTGTTAGAGATTCCCGTATCGATCTCCGTATCTGTCGTTGTGTCAAAGACGGCTATATATGGCGTGACTGTTGAAGCCCAATTCTCAAGCCTTTGAAGAATAATGAAAAGCTTGTTGCCTACGATAACTCCGCCTGTCATCTCAGGAACACCATCTGCATCAGCGTAAGAACCGAGATCAAGTTCCCCTATCTTGAAATCTGTCTCAGTAGTAGCTGATGGATTCACAATCCACGCCTCTGTCGATCCGTAGCGCAACAAATATGCCTTATCGGAGCTGACAAAAACAAGATCATAGGGGTTGCTGTTTGTGTCATCACCCTCTGTTGAAAATTGCCAAATTGGTGGTCCTCCCGGTTCGTTGATGTCAAATTTTGCCACATTATTGGCGCCATACCTTTCAAATCTATAAAAATATTTTCCGTAAGCTTTTACCGTAATGTCTGAAATAGTCGGCAGAAGATTATTTTGGGCAGTTCGAGGCCCGCCCACCGGATCGACTGATATGACCGAATGGGCGACGCTTGAAAAATCTTCAGCGGCAGTAGCCACCACCGCGGTTTGAGTCACGGCTGAATGAGCGGGCGCCGCAGTCACGAGCAAAATTGAAAAGAATGAAAACACCAACAGCAATGTCAACACCAACGAATTCTTCTTCCAGAATACAGTTTTCTTCTCCACCACAAAAACCTCCTTTGAGTCTGTCGTTTGCAATCAGCCTCCTGTCACCCACTGTCCGATATACTGCGCGCGCCTTTTAACCCCAACAGATAAGATGATCATTATAGGCACCAGACCTTTTGCCTAAAGGCTGTGCTTCAAAGTAAAAAAATAGGATCTCCCGGGCAACGGGTATCCGTTGAAATCTTCGTAATGATGATCCCCAATATTCTTGGCCTCAAAGCTGAAGAGAAGAGATCGAAAAAGCCACGACATGCCTGCATTTACCTCTTCTTTATCTTCAGCCTCCAGCAAATTAGCTGTGTCATAGTACATATCTTTTTCCGCAATATATTCAAAATATACCTTGAGACCTCCATACACCGCCTCCAGCCTCCCCAGATAAGATTCTTCGAACCTACCTGATAACTGCTTACCGTTGAAGGCCGCAATTTCACTCCGGTTCTCCGGATCCTGCCATGTAGCGTTACCCACGAGGCGTAAGTACTTTAAAAATTCCAGGTTGACTCCCATTTCGACCCCTTCAATGCGGGCTTCGGAGATATTGTCATATTTGCCTATTCCCCTGGCATCGTATGAGACAGTAATGAGGTCGTCCACATCAGTTCTAAAGTAAGCTACATTATAAGAAACACGTCTGAGCCAGTTTCCTGACCCCATCCACCTAACTTCAAACCCTGCATCGAAACTTACCCCTTTTTCCTCCTTCAGGTCCTCATTTCCAAAAAAGAAACCGCGATCTCCGAAAAGCTCAAAGAAAGACGGTTGTCGAACGTATTTGGCGATGTTTGTCTTCAGGGTCAACCAATCGAGGAGACGATACTTCACGCCAATTTGAGGAGTCACGTAGTTTTCATTTCGCGACCTTCCTTCCAAGGACTCCCCCATCCAGCTCGTAGCGCTCTTCAGGTCATCGTTGACGGTAGTATAACGAACCGCAGGTGTTACAATCACCCTCTCTTGAAGAAGGATGAAACTATCCTGAACCCCGAGAGAGAAAGTATCTCTCGTACTCTCCCGAGGGTTCTCCAAACCACGCTGGTCTTTGGGGTCGTACTTCTCATGTTGACCGTCTAGCATCAGACTCAAAACGTTCCACTCGGTAAGCCATTCGATGAAAGAGCTTGCGCCGTAACGATTAGTGGTATAGATACTGTGTTGTTTCCCCAAACCCACGTGACCGTGACGATCATCATACTCCTCTTCCTTCCAGGAGTATTCAAAACGGGTGCTTGTATTAAAGTGATACGGGCCAACATCATTTGCCGTGAGTCTTAAAGTTGCAATATCCCTTGTGGTATCAAACGCCGTGTCTGTCGCTTCACTGTTGTTCCAGCTCGGCAACCCTTGATCTTTTGAAAACCATTGATTGACAAAATCTATCCGCACGTCATCCGTAAGGTCGAACCCGATCTTGACAAGGAAATTCTCCTGATTAAAGTCTGCGTTGTTTCGCTTTTCCCGCGTATCATCGGCCTTGTTCCATTCTGTGCCGTTATCATTGATAATGTCAAAATCATTATCAGAACTTAAGTAGTCCGCGGAGATCAAATAGTCCCATCTGCCGGGCTTATGGTTGATAAATCCAGCGAATTTACGTGTATCGAACGAACCGTATCCGACGCTGACACTTGCATCAAATCCCTTTCGTGACCGCACTGTCCTGATATTCACAACCCCGCCTATGGACGCCTTTCCAAAATTGACGGGCGTCACTCCGCGATAGACCTCAATGGCCTCCACATCTGAAAGCGCTATGTTACTCAAATCAACCCCGCCGCCGGAGGCGTCATTGAGCAATATTCCGTCTATAAAGACCATGACCTGGTCACTCGAAGAACCCCGCAGAGACACGGTTGAGAAACTCCCCAACCCACCGGACTGGCGTACCTGAATCCCTGCTTCCTTTTCGAGCACTTCCGAAAGGTCTTCCATCTTTCCCTCGAATTGTTCCCTCTCTATCACCGAAAAAAAGGCAGGGGTCTGTTCCTTGTCAACATCCCCTGTTTGAAGCGTCTCCTCTAGCTTCTTGGCAGTCACTACCATTGAATCCATAGCTACCGGCGCCCCCGAAGTTTCGGCAAAAACACGGACCGCGATCAAGAAAAATATAACCAACATCAAGAAGAATATCAATCTTCGCATATCTCTCACTGTCACCCCATACTTTATCCTGAATTCCCTTGCAGATATCCGGCAGCAACAAAGGCTCAGTTTTTAATTCCGAAATAGCCTGGGGAATCGGCTTTCACTTCTCGACCGATGTCACCAACCGTCCAAGCAATTCCTCAGCGGTTTTCCTTTGTTTGATGAAACGGCTAGCCTTCTCAAATGCCGCCCTGGCTGCCTCTTCCTTGCCCACCTGCAGAGCGCAGTAGCCCATCATCAGATACCCTTTGCCATCTTCCGGGTTGAGACGGACGGATTGATTGAAGGCATCATAGGCCTTGTCGAATTTCTCTTCCGTATACAGGACATGGCCCAGTAAAAACCAGAAGCGCGATCCCGGCCTCTTCTCCAGCGCCATATTCAATATATCTATAGCCCTGGCTGGTTTATGGGCGGAGGTATAGGCGGATGCCAGTTTTTCATAGGCAGCCGGGTCGTCGTCGAAGCCCAGGGCCTGTTCGTAGTATTCCGCAGCCTTTAGGGGCAAACCTATATGGCGGTTGAGATCGCCCAACATCATTACCTCTTCTTTGGTCATCGCAGTTAGATATGAATATATGGTCAGGGCGGCCACGCCCTCTTTGTAGTCGCCCTCGTCGAGGCAGAACTGTGCCAGCATCTTCCACCAGCGAGGATCGTTTCCATTATTGTCGAGCAACCCATTGACTGTCTCAAACCCCTTGGCCTTGAGGTTAAGGTCCATGCTTACCTTTATCAATGCCTCCAACCATTCGGTCTTTGGCTGGCCCGCTTTGCCAGACGTCAGGTATTCCAGGTGAGGCAGGGCCTTACCCCCCTTGTCAGCCATAATAAAGGAAACGGCAACGTTATAAAGGGCTGAAGGATCTCTTTTCCTGTCGGTCTCGTATGCCTTTAGGAGACAATCTCCCGCCGGCTCATACTCTTTCAAATCGAAGTATACCTTGCCCATGTTCTGCCAGGCGGCGCTGTAGTCAGGATAAAGACCGGCCGAGGCACGATAATGAGAGAGTGCTTCCCTCTCCTTCCCCATCAAGGCCAGGGCATTACCCAGCGTAAATTCCACCAGATAGTGGGGTTGTCCAGGATGCTTCTCAATATACCTTCTGAGACATGTCTCTGCTTCTCTGTATTCCTTATTCCCAGCTAATTGCTGCGCCTTATAAACAACCTTCCGGATGGCCAGTGACATCGCCGGAGCCTCGCCTTCCGCCCATGCCAAGCAGAAGGGCAAGTAAAAAAGCTGAAGGATAAGCGGTAAGAGCAAGAAACAACCGGTTTTGAATTTTGAATTTTGAATTTTGAAATTCAGCTTCATGCCCCTTCCAGCCTGAACTTAATCGTTGTGATTACCCACGTGCTCACATCCTCTCCACAAATCTTTCCCGGAGAAAACCTCCACGAAGGGAGCGCCTTAAAGACGGCATTGTCGAACACCCCGGCCGGTGTTGACTTGAGGATATCTATCTTCGTCACATGGCCCCTCTCATCCACGAGGAACTTGACCTCTACTTCACCGGTAATGTTGAGTCTCCTGGCCCTGATGGGATAGATAGGTTTCGCGTTAAGGATCGGCGCGGGCATCGTATCCACTTCTCCGGGAAGGAATGCCTCCTTTTGGGGGAGAGCCACGGTCCTGCCTCCCGTTAGCTTAGGGTTGATCTCAAAACTGAGCCGGGGCATCTCCATCTCTAGTTTCTTAGTGATGACCCTTTTATGGGTGTTCAACCTCACCGTGGGTATGATCTCCTCAAGCCGTTTCTTCTCCGGCGACTCCTTCTCCTCCGCAGACGGTTTAATCTCGGGTCTCTTGAATTGGATAAAATTTACCGGTATAATAGTCTCCAGGTCATTCCTGTTTAAGCTACTCTTCCCACACAGGGGCAAAAGAGAAAATAAGACCACATTGACCAGCAAGGAAAACCCCACAGCAATAAAAGACCATTTTAAAACCCTATTCTCCATTTCCTTCTGTCCTGGAAGCTGCAATACTTATATTTTTTGCTCCTGCGAGTTTGCACTGGTCCATCACACGTATGACCACCCCCGTATGGCTTGCCTTATCCGCCACAATAACGATAGACCCTTCCGGGTTCTCTGCAAGACATCTCTCTATGTGGGCACGGACACTCCGGACATCTATCTGCTTCTTCTCCAGAAAGATCCGCCCTTTTGGATCAACCCCTATCAGTATATTTCCCTTCTCCTTAAGCACTGCCGTGGAGGCCGTCGGCCTCCGGACGTCTATTCCGGTCTCCTTTACGAAGCTCGTAGTAACCATGAAGAAAATCAAGAGGAGAAAGACCAGATCTATGAGCGGAGCCATGTTAATATCGGTTGTTCCCTTGCCTCTACGAAGAAACTTACGAACATTGATCATCGCTTCACCTTGTAAGTCTAAATATGTCTTTTCAGTGTCATGATCAGTTCATCGAGACGGTCTTCCAGGCGATCGGCACGACGTATAAGAAAAGCACTCATTAATAGACCCGGTATGGCCACCAAAAGACCGCTCTGAGTGGTGATCAATGCCTCGGAGATCCCTCCCGCCATAGCCCTGGCGTTGCCCGTGCCGAATAGGGCTATCACGTCAAAGGTGGTCATCATACCTGTCACCGTACCCAAAAGACCGAAGAGCGGAGCTACTGCAGCTAACACCGCAATAACTGAAAGAGAACGCCTGATATGGGGTCGCTCTCGCATGGCCGATTGATGGAGTATGCTCTGGTCAAGCTTTTTGTTGCCTGTGCACTCAGAGAGAAAACTCGTTATAATCCTGATTCTAAGTCCCGGAGAAGCCTCGGATACTCTCCTGCCCTTGATCATTTCCACTGCATCATTCAGGTCCACATCATCCCTTTCCATCTGTCTGAAGTAAGCGACCCGTTCGACGATAAGGGCCCACATCCATAACGATGTCAGAATAAGGGGGATCATCACGGGGCCACCCGGGTGGAGGTATTCATATGTTCCTGCGATTATATCCATCTTCCGATCCTCTATCCTGCATGGTGATGACTGTCCCTCATATGGATTCAGGTATTGATCCTGTTTTTGTGTATTTATGAAGGATGCTCGTCAATCAACAGCTAATGCCGGGAACTTATGTCTTCTTTCTCTGTGAGGGTCCTCTGCTTGTGTATTATATTGATCAAAGCCACTGCCTTTTCTTCCATATCCCCTGTAATCGTGTCCACTCGACGGCTCAGAAAAGTATGCATAAGCATTATAGGGATCGCAACCGATAAACCTAACATAGTGGTAACGAGGGCCTCGGATATTCCACC
>JAUXHQ010000171.1 GCA_030621455.1 Deltaproteobacteria bacterium | reverse complement strand
GTGACGTATAGAGACAAAAGGTCGTTTCTGGATGCATACAAAGGGAATCTGAGCAGCGGGGGTATGTTTATTAGGACCGACAACCCACGTAAACAGGGAGAACACTTCTTGCTCAAGCTGCACCTGCCGGACCTTCCGGATTCTGTTATGATTACGTGTGAAGTGGTGTGGGCAAGAAAAAGGGGCGAAAAGAAGCCGGATTCTCCTCCTGGAATGGAAGTCAGGTTTATTGATATGACAAAGAAGAATCACCAGCTTTTAAAAGAATATCTAAAGATGTAGCAAATGATTTAAGTGTAACCTTTTTTCGTTCCGGCATTCCAGTTGCCGGCCGCTTACTTCTTGTCGCCCGTTGTGAAATACAATTTTGCATCATGCATTGGTGGTTATTGACATCTTGAGTTATTTTATAACCAGGTGTTATGTTCGTTTTTATGAATAACCGGTGAAATCGCCCGGTGAAGAGGAGACGCGTTGGGTACGATGGATACAGACCAATTGAAGGACCTTTCTGATCGACATATAGCCGCCACTTATTCTCGTTTTCCTGTGGTATTGGTGAAAGGCCATGGTTGTAAGGTATGGGATTCTGAGGGTAAAGAGTATCTTGACTTTGTTGGTGGCCTGGCGGTTTGCAATTTAGGACATTGCCATGCCAATATTGTAAGGGCAATAAAAGAACAGGTCGAGAGGCTTATACACGTATCAAACCTGTATTATACGGAGCCACAAACTGAACTGGCCAAGCTGCTGACAGATAATTCTTTTGCGGATAGGGTGTTTTTCTGCAACAGCGGAGCGGAAGCCAACGAAGCTGCAATTAAGCTGGCTCGCAAACACGCTAAAGAAAGGAAAGGGCAGGGTAGGTTCGAAATCATTACAACAATCAATTCCTTTCACGGCCGGACCATGGCCACTGTCACGGCAACAGGACAAGAGAAGTTCCATAAGGGTTTTGAACCGTTGCTCCCCGGTTTTAGTTATGTCCCCTTCAATGACCTGGAAGTTCTGGAGAGAAGCATTAATGAAAGTACTTGTGCTGTCATGGTGGAGCCAATTCAAGGGGAAGGCGGGGTGAACTGCCCGTCGGGTAACTATTTGAAGGGCCTGAGAAAGATCTGTGACAGACACGATGTGTTGCTAATATTCGATGAGGTACAGGTGGGTATGGGAAGGACCGGGACTCTCTTTGCCTATGAGGGCTACGGTGTCGAACCGGATATCATGACCCTTGCCAAGGGCTTGGGAGGAGGGTTACCCATAGGCGCTATGCTGGCAAAGGAAGATGTTGCGAGTAGTTTTGTTCCTGGTTCTCATGCCACGACTTTTGGGGGAAACCCAGTAGTAACTGCTTCTGCATTAGCTGCTGTAAATACTATCTTGAAAAACGGTGTCTTGGAAAACTGTATTGAGGTGGGCGACTACCTTTCCAAGGAGCTTGGTAGATTAAGACAGAAGTACCCGTTTATTAAGGATCTTAGGGGGAAAGGGCTTATAATTGGGATGGAGTTGGAGTTTGATGGCGGGGATATCGTCAGAGCATGTCTTGAGAGGGGCGTCCTGATCAATTGTACTATGGGGACAGTCCTGCGCTTCCTTCCTCCCCTTATAGTTACCAAAGGGGAAGTGGATGCGATGATTAGAGTTTTGGATGAGGTATTATCTCACGTGTAACGGTACTGGTGGAGGTTTGGGGTCAATTTTCGGAAGACGGGAGTATCTGACCATATCAGGACTCCTGTGAATGACTAACAGCAAGTGACAAGAAGGACGGGACATGACCATGAGATCGAAAGTGAAGAAGATAGTGCTGGCTTATTCCGGGGGGCTTGACACCTCGGTCATATTGAGGTGGCTAATAGAGGAATATGGTTGCGATGTTGTCGCTTATACTGCTAATCTAGGGCAGGCAGAGGAACTGGAGAACCTGGAGGAGAAGGCCATAAAGACCGGGGCCTCCAAGGTATATATAGAGGATCTGCAGGAGGAATTCGTCAGAGATTACATATTCCCCATGTTAAAGGCAAATGCTGTCTATGAAGGAGGATATCTTTTGGGCACATCGATTGCCAGACCTCTAATTGCCAAGAAACAGATAGAAATCGCAGAGAAGGAAGGCGCAGACGCAGTATGTCACGGGGCCACAGGCAAGGGTAACGATCAGGTGAGGTTTGAGCTGACATATCTGGCCCTTGATCCTCATATTACGATCATTGCCCCGTGGAGAGAGTGGGAACTGGATTCACGTAAGTCTCTGATAGAATACGCAAAGAAATATGCAATACCCGTTCCCATAACAGAAGAGAAACCTTACAGTAGTGACCGAAACCTCTTTCATATAAGTTTCGAGGGGGGTGTCCTGGAAGACCCATGGAATGAACCACGCGAAGACATGTATCTTCTTACTGTCTCTCCTGAAAACGCGCGGGACGAAGCCACTTATATTGAGATTGATTTTGAGGCAGGCGTCCCCATAGCCGTTAATGGTGACAAGAAGACCCCTGTGAGTCTGTTAGAATACCTCAATGAGTTGGGTGGTCAAAACGGGATAGGACGGCTTGACATAGTCGAGAATAGATACGTAGGAATGAAGTCCAGAGGTGTCTATGAGACCCCCGGGGGGACGATCTTGCATATTGCCCACAAGGCCATGGAATCCATAACAATGGATAGGGAGGTAATGCATTTCCGGGATTCTTTGATTCCAAGATACTCTGAATTGACTTACTATGGTTATTGGTTTTCACCGGAGATGGAGCTTTTGAGAAAGATGATAGATGAGACACAAAGCGATGTTTCCGGGACTGTACGGCTGAAATTATACAAGGGCAATTGCCTTGTAGCAGGCAGGAAATCTCCTGATTCTCTTTACCACCAAGGTTTTGCCACATTTGAGGAAGATACGGTCTACAACCAGGATGATGCTTCGGGCTTTATCAAGACAAATGCCCTCAGGCTAAGAATCCATGCCATGAAGAAGGGAAGGTAAAATGGTGGTGGCTGTTGAACCTCAAACGAAAAAAGGTTACACGCTTTGGGGCTTCTTGATATTATCGATTCTGCCGTTACTGGTTGGTGCCCTTGGATGCGGAAAGAAGGGACCTCCTGTTGCGCCTGAGAGTACTACCCCAGCGGCTATCCATGACTTGAGGGCTGTGGTGGCAAAAGGCATGGTCCTGCTTTCTTGGACGATTCCCGGGGAAAATACGGATGATTCAAAATTAGCTGACCTGAGCGGGTTCAAGGTTTTCAGGGGTGAAACAACGTTTGATACCCCTGAGTGCCCTAATTGTCCGGAAAGATTTAGGGAACTGGCTGATATTGATTACAGGAGGACACTCCCTGACAACGTAAGTGTGGCGAACAATACCGTAAAGTTTGCCGATGGGGAGGTGAGTGACCGGACAATATACACCTACAAGGTTTTATCCTATAATTCTTATGGCGTTTTCAGTGAAGGCTCAAATACGGTTCGAATTTCTTGGGATGTGCCTAAATCCGGAGGCAAATAGAAGCGATGCATGACTTTCAATACAAAAGGGATGAGCTTTGTTGTGAAGCTGTGCCTATCTCGGCTATAGCTGACAGAGTTGGGACCCCATTTTATCTTTACAGCTACAACACCTTATTGAGCCATTTCAGGGTTTTTGACTCTGCCTTTTCTTCCATGCAGCACCTTGTCTGTTTTTCTGTAAAGGCCAATTCCAATATTGCCGTACTCAAGACATTCGCTAATCTAGGTGGAGGGGTTGATATAGTATCAGGGGGTGAGCTTTTCAGGGCGTTACTTGCCGGGGTTGAACCGAAAAAGATTGTATACTCCGGTGTGGGAAAGAGACCCGATGAGATAGAATTCGCTTTAATGACAGGTATCTTGATGTTCAATATCGAGTCGATTCAAGAACTGGAACTCATAGATTTTATAGCAGGAACACTTGGTAAAAGGGCAGGTATATCATTCAGGATAAATCCGGATATTGATCCTAAGACCCATCCCTATATCTCCACAGGGCTTAAGAAGAACAAATTCGGGATAGACATAAAAAAGTCTCTGGACGAATACAAGTCAGCCAGGAGACTTGAAAATATTGATATCGTGGGTGTGGATTGCCACATCGGATCTCAGATTACAGATCTAGAACCCTTTGTGGCCACACTTCAGAGGATACGGGAGCTGATTCTTGAACTACAAGAAAATGGTATAAGTATCCGCTATTTAGACCTTGGAGGTGGCCTGGGCATAACCTATGATGATGAGACCCCCCCTCATCCAAATATTTATGCAGAGGCTGTCGCTGAAGAGGTCTCTGATCTTAATTGTGTAGTGATTTTGGAACCGGGTAGGGTGATTGTTGGAAATGCAGGAATTCTGGTAACGAAAGTGCTCTATACAAAAAAAAGCGAAGAAAAGAACTTCGTCATAGTGGACGCTGGTATGAACGATCTGATCCGTCCCACCCTGTATGGTTCTTACCAGGGGATCCAACCTGTCAAACTGACGGAGAGAAATGAGTTCGTGGCTGATCTGGTAGGGCCCATATGCGAGTCAGGTGATTTTCTGGCGAAGGATAGAGAGATGCCTCAATTCGAGCGGGGAGATCTGGTGGCTGTCATGAGTGCCGGCGCCTATGGTTTTACTATGTCATCCAACTATAATTCCCGACCCCGTGTTTCCGAGGTCATGGTAGCGGGAGACAGGTTTCACATAATCAGGGAGAGAGAGGAGTACTACGACCTTGTTGAGGCAGAGAAGATACCTGATTTCCTTGTCTCGAAGTAAATGGTGCCCATGGATAACGTAGATTTTTTCAAGATGAGTGGGAGCGGGAACGATTTTATAATAGTAGATAACCGCAGAGGCATTATCGATGGAGATAATGTAAGTGATTTAGTCAAGAAAATTTGCCGGAGAAAGATGTCAGTGGGTGCCGACGGGTTTATATTGGTTGAGGAATCGGATAATACCGATTTCCAGTGGAGGTTTTTCAACGCGGATGGAAGTGAGGCTGAGATGTGCGGCAACGGCGGCAGGTGTGCTGCCAGGTTCGCGTATTTAAAGGGGATTGCAGGCAGAGAGATGGCCTTTGAAACCATGGCGGGCTTGATCAGGGCCGAAATCATGGATGATAGGGTGAAGCTTGAGATGGGCATCCCCAAAAACATCAGCCTTGATCATACGCTGTACAT
>JAUXHQ010000063.1 GCA_030621455.1 Deltaproteobacteria bacterium | reverse complement strand
GGCATCTCTGTCATGAAAAAGATTAAAAGTGGGGTAAGAGTGTTATGAAATCAAAGAAAAAGCCCCCAAAGTGGGGAACGTAAATATGAAATCACCCAAAAAAACTAGCGAAAGGGCAGTTAGCAAGGGATTTTATTGGATAGTTGATGACCCCTCATTTTTTCCCACAGGGTTTTTCGGCTTATACCGAGAAGCTCGGCCGCCTTACCTTTTCGCCCCTGCGTAACTCGGAGAACTTTCTGTAGATACTCTTTTTCTACGGCCTTTAAAACATCGTCCAGGGTTTCAATCTGGTGCTGAATGAGTTTCTTCTTCAAGCAGATCTCTCGAATCTCTCGAGGAAGATCGGCTACCTGTATCTTATTCGTCCGGCAGAAAGCCACAGCCCTTTCCACGATATTCTTTAACTCTCGAATATTGCCGGGCCACTCGTACTGTTCCAACAGATCGAGGGTGGCTGACGTAAAACCAGCGATGTTCTTGGAACCCCTCCTCCTAAATTCATTCAGAAAGTGTTTGGCGAGAAGGGGAATATCCTCCTTGCGTTCACGTAAGAGGGGAAGCTCGAATACGATTGTATTTAAGCGATAGTAAAGGTCTTCTCTGAGACGTTCGGTCATTATCTCCCGTATGTTGTATTTCGTGGCGCTGATTATCCTGACATCAATCTGTATAGTCTTGGTGCCGCCCACCCTCTCGAATTCCCTTTCTTGAAGCACCCGTAATAATTTCACCTGAACTGTGGGGGATATGTCGCCGATTTCATCTAGAAAGAGCGTTCCATGATCCGCAAGCTCAAATCGCCCCATTTTCCTTTGAACAGCGCCGGTAAAGGCCCCTTTTTCATGGCCAAAGAGTTCGGATTCTAAGATGGTCTCAGATAAGGCGGCGCAGCTTACCTTGATGAACGGGGCATCTTTTCGGCGACTGTTGAAATGTATAGCGTTAGCGACCAGTTCTTTGCCGGTGCCGCTCTCACCTTGAATTAAGACGGTTGAATCTGTTGCAGATACTGTACGGATGAGTTCATAGATCTCCTGCATTCTATCGGATTTGCCTATGAGGTTGCCAAAATGGTATTTCTTCTCCAGTTGTTCGCGAAGATAGATGTTTTCATCTTTTATACATTGAAAAGAGGTAATATTTTGCAGCTTCAAGATCAATTCATCCAGAGAAAAAGGCTTGGCAATAAAATCGTGGGCACCCAATCTCATGGCCTCCACGGCCCTTTCGATTGTGCCATATGCTGTAACCATAACAATTATGGTCTGGGGAGAGAGGTTTTTGATCTCTCTCAGCACATCCATGCCGGATATATCCGGCATGACCATATCCAATAGAACGGTATCAAAAGACCCCTCCTGGAAAGCCGCGATCCCTTCTTGACCGCTCTTAACCGCCTGAACCGTGTATCCCGCCTTGGTTAAGGCATCGGAAACTGTCACGAGCAAGATGGGCTCGTCATCTATAAGCAACACCCTACCTCTTTCCATACTTGTACCCCCTGAAGAGAGATTTCCCGTTTATCTACCGCTGATGATTACCGGGCAAGATGATTGTAAATTCGCTCCCAATGTATTCTTGACTTTCCACCTCTATCTCACCACCATGGCTTTGGATGATCCCATAACTAACGGAAAGACCAAGCCCGGTTCCTTGTCCCGGTCCTTTTGTGCTGAAAAAAGGGTCGAAGATCCTGTCCAGGTTCTCCTCCGGTATACCGCATCCGGTATCCTTTATTGCAATCTTCACCCTCCCGTCCTCATGAGACGTTTTGATGGATAGTTCGCCCTCCTCCGGCATCGCCTGTACTGCATTCAGTATCAGATTGACAAAGACCTGAATCAATTGATGAGGGTCCGCCAGGATTTCTGAAAGGCTCTCATCAAAGTTTTTATGGAGGGAAATCTTATTTGAGGAAAAGTGATGAAAAGTCATCTCAATGGTTCGGTTCACCAATACATTGATATTAGTCGGCTCAGGGTAAAAACTCCTTTGCTCGGCAAAATTCAAGAGTTGTTTGACTGTTCTTTTTATTCGTTGCATGCCTGTATGGATAAGTTCAAGGTATCTTGTCCTCAGTTCCTCATCTCGGGAATCTTGCTTGAGGGTCTCAATGCACGTCAAGACTCCTCCCAACGGATTATTGATTTCATGGGCTAATCCCGCCGACAGTTTCCCCATTGCAGCCATCTTTTCCGTCTGAATCATGTGGGACCGGGTACTTTCCAGCTCTTCCCTTGCACGGTTGAGGTTGTCCATCATGAAATTAAATGCCTGACTTAAAAATCCTATTTCGTCCTTGTGACCGATAGTGGAGCGGATTGATAGATTTCCCTTGCCCACTTCTCTCAGGTCATTGGCCAATTCGAGTATGGGGTGGATCATCTTCAATATTAAGACATATACAACAATCGAAGTGAAGAGAATGAATCCGACAGCTAAGAGAATCATCTTATTGTATGGCTTGACCAAATGCCGCTTGACCAGCCTGGTCTGTAAACCATGCTTGGAGTACCCGATTGTCAAGGCGCCCAGCTCATCGGATCCACTGACCAAACGCTTGAAAACTTCCAGGATCCCTTCCTCATCTTCGCCTCTTCGGCGCGGCACCTTATCAGTCGCGGCGCTCTCCGTAAGACGTTTACCATGATAGGTTTTTGCGAACCCCTCAAAACCGCTATTGCAACCATAACCTAATACTTCCCCTGAGGTGTCTGTTACGACGATATATTCTATGCTGCGGTCTTGGTTCTCCATTATATCGCCAATATAGCTGTCCAGGGCTTTCCGGTCAATTGCTCTCCCCGGTTCTTTATCGAGAATATGGATAAACGTGATTGCGAACGCCCCTGCCAGATCTCTTCTTTCTCGCTCCCAGTCCTCCGTGACCAGACGATACTCCCTATATATGGAAAGGGCGACGACCATCAGAATCATCAGAGCCAGAAACCATAGGACAAAATATAACCTTGTCCTGAGGCCCCACCCCTTTTTTTTTAAGGCAAGAATGGATGCGATGACGGACATGAGAAACCCTTACGGACTATTGAAGTTATTTTCCATGCACCCTGCAAACTGTTACGATTTGGAGAAGGTATTGTAGCATAAGTCTCTAGTATGGCAAAGAATAATGTGCGAACCATGGCCCACTCACAGGTTTTTCAAGCTGTGCAATAGATGGTATCATCAGGATTGCAAGGTCTCTTCTCTCCTTGACTTTCAGCGTCCAATATGTAAGAATCACTGTACTATAGTGGTTATCTTCTCTACCTTTTCTTGCCGGGAGGAATAAATGAAGAACATCTTTGTCGAAGATATAAGGGAAAATGATAAGATCGAGAGTGTCTTCCTGGTAAAAGAAAAAAGTATAGCCGTATCTAGGAACGGTAAACCATACCTCAGCCTGAAACTCGGGGATAGGACAGGGGACGTAAGTGCCAGGGTTTGGGAAAAGGCTGAATATTTCTCCACCCTATTTGAAAAGGACGATTTTGTCAGGGTGCAATCAAAGGCGTCAAAGTACCGTAACAACCTCCAGTTGGTGCTTTTTGACCTGGAGAAGTGTCCGGAGGAGCAAATATTTGTCGATGACTTCCTGCCGAAAACCGAGCAGAATATCGAGAAGATGTTTGGGCAACTCGTTGAAATTTCCAAAGTAGTGGGAAGCAGATACCTGAGAGAGCTTCTCGATCTTTTCTTTGAAGATGAAGAATTCACGAGGTTATTCAAGATTGCCCCGGCTGCCAAGGGATTACACCATGTCTATATAGGGGGCCTTCTGGAACATTCTCTGTCGGTGGGAAAGTTGATCATGGACGTGGTGAAGCACTATGAGGGATTGAATACCGATCTTCTTTTGACAGGAGGGATTTTGCACGACATCGGCAAAATCCATGAACTGTCATATGACAGATCCTTTGATTATACTGATGAGGGAAGGCTCCTCGGTCACATTACTATTGGGGTTGGGATGATCGAAGAGAAGATCCTTAAAGTTAGAGAATTCCCCAGGGATTTAGCGATGCTCTTGAAACACCTTATCCTGAGCCATCATGGACAGTATGAGTTTGGCTCTCCCAAGAGGCCGAAGACAGTAGAGGCCATTGTTCTTCACTACATTGATGATATGGATTCAAAGATCAGTGGGTTTCAGGAGTTCATTGAAAAGGAAAAGGACACAAAATCCAAATGGACCGGATACCATAGGTTGTTTGAAAGATATATCTATAAGGACTCTTGTGGAGATACGATCAGACAGAGGGAGGACGGCTTTCTTTGAGTCTGGGGTGTCATTATGCTATGGTTTGCCCTCTCGTTACTCTGTGCCATGTCCCTGGCAACGAGCGATGCCCTGAGTAAGAAGGCACTAAAGGATACCAATGAATATCTGGTCGCATGGGTTAGACTCGGATATTCGGTTCCCTTTCTTCTAGCCATACTCCCTTTTATATCGATTCCGCATCTCGATTCAACCTTCTGGATAGCCGTACTGATACTTTTACCCCTGGAGATAACCGCCGTCGTCCTGTATGTGAAAGCGATCAATCTTTCGCCTCTGTCCTTGACTATCCCTTTTCTGGCGTTTACCCCTGTTTTTCTGCTACTCACCTCATTCATGATACTGCGGGAATTTCCTGACAAATCCGGTCTCGTCGGCATACTACTTGTTGCCTTGGGGGCTTACCTTTTGAACCTTCACAGTGGTAAGAAGGGTATAATTGAACCCTTCAAAGCGGTTTTCAAAGAAAGAGGGTCGGCGTTGATGATCGTGGTAGCCTTGATTTACAGCATTACCTCAAACCTGGGTAAGGTCGCCATCCAACATTCGAGTCCCGCCTTCTTTGGAATTTTATATTTTGCGGTTTTATCAATTGTCTTCCTCCCTGTAATGAAGATCGGGGCAGGGCAGAACGTTGCTCAAGTCCTCTCTTTCAGGCCAATCTTCCTTGCCATCGGTATCTTTCATGCTTTAGTAGTAATAACACACGTCTGGGCGGTTAGCCTGGTGGAAGTTGCTTACATGATCTCTGTAAAAAGGACAAGCCTCGTGTTCAGTGTTATTTATGGCTGGCTTTTATTCAAAGAAGTAAACATAAAAGAAAGGTTTCTAGGGGTATTTGTGATGCTTACCGGAATGGTCTTAATCACTGTGCTGTAGTCAGCGCCCGTCTAGAAATGGCACTTTTCAAGGATGCGTGCGCCAATAGACAAATTCCGGACTGATGAAAATTACCCCTCAAATGGCTTTTCGTGGTCAGGCGTCAGGAGAGAAAAACACAAGATTCAAAACCTGACACCTGGAGTGACAGAAAAAAACAAGAGAGGAGAACTTATGGAAGACGACAGGATTCGCTCCTTAATCGACACGAGTTGTACCCTGCCCCCCATGCCGATGGTAACCACCAAGGCCTTAACGCTCATAAACGATCCAGAAAGCTCGCTGGCCGAATTGGAAGATGTGATCGGAAAAGACGGCAACATGGTTTCAAGGATCTTAAATATTGCAAACTCATCTTATTACAGTACGCTTGAAAAGATAAAAAGCATTAGGACTGCAATGAGTCTCATAGGGTATAAGGCTTTGGGCAATCTGGTAATTACAGCTTCCATGCACAAGTTTTACAAGAAGGTCAGTCTCCTAGATAAGATGCTGTGGGAGCATTCGGTGGGGACGGCTATTACCGCGGCCACATTATCAAGAAAATTCAAGTTGATGAATCCGGACGAGGCCATGGTAGCAGGACTTCTTCACGATATTGGTAAAACAATTATACGGCAATCAAAGTCAAAGGAGTATGATAAGATTGCCGAAAAGGTGTACAATGACAAGTCGAGTTACTTCATGGTTGAAGAAGAGATTCTGGGGTTCACACACTGTGATGTGGGTTCTTACCTGGTGAAAAAATGGAATTTCCCGATAGAATTGGGGAAGGTCATACATTACCACCATAAGATAGACGAGATCGACCCGGAGAGAATGGATACAGCTCATATCATGATCATTGCGCTGGTGGATCTTGCCAACCAGATTATGCACTTCCTTGGAATAGGTTATAGAGAACCTGAGGAAGACGTGGACCTGTCCCGGCTGAAATCCTGGCAGCTTTTGGGTATTACATTAGAAGATGACGACATGGAGGATCTCCTGGAAGAAATCAAGGCTGGAGTTGAAGAAGAAAAAAGTAAATTTTAATGACGGCGATTGGAGGCGTATATGGGCGTTATCAAACAATCAGGAGATATTTTGGCATCAGAAAAGGACTTTGGAGATAAATTGCTTGCCTTCTCCCGGAGCATCTCTTTGGATTGGCTGGATCGCAATAGGGAACATATAGATGAAACCTCTGAGTTTGGGACTCTCATAAGCTTGTTTCCTCCCCTCAAAGAGATATGCAGGAAAGGGCTGGACGAAGACCCACAGGAATTTTTTAGAACACTCCCCCACACATTTCAGACCCAGGCCGCTTATAATCGGATTTGTTCAGGAGATTTTCCGGAGAGCGGATTGGATGGAGATGACATCAGAGATGTCTGTAACCTGGCCCTTTCCATAGCCTCATTTTCACCGCTGGTGATACCCATAATCCTGTGGCTCCATGATATAGGTCGATTTGAGGATAAGAGGAGGCATAACGAGAAGAGCGCTGAGATGATCTCTGAATTCCGTCTCCTCAAAGATAGGGGGCTATCCGGTGAGGAAGCCACCCTGATAAAGACAGTGGTCCGGCATCATCTTCTCATAGGCACACTATATACCGGAGAATCTTCGTATCTCTCTTTTGAACCGCTTTTAAGGGATGGAGAATTTCGAACAATTCTGAGTAACAAAGCATCTATAGAACTGTTTCTCGATTCTCTAACCCTCTTCACGATGATTGATGTCTGGGGCTATCACATAAACGATATTTCTCCCACCATGATAGGAAACTACCTTGAGATAAGGGAGGAGATGGGGCAGATTTTTGCGGCAGCCGGCGATCCATCTGAAATCAGGAAAGGATTGCAGGAAAAGTCGAGAAAGCATCTTGACTGGCGTTTGATGGGTTACATGATGGCCTTCTCCAAGATTGGTAAGAAGCCTCATTTAACACTCGATTTCTATGCGGGCATGATAGCTGATGGCTTTGAGAGATATGTTGGCCGGGAAGGCCTTTCTACAGACTGGGATAGGTTTAAGGAAGAGCATCTTGATAAGATCGATCAGGTTCAGTTTAAATACGGGTTGGGAGTGCTTATACCTCTTACCTACGGTGGTACTGGGAAGAAGATGCACCTTACGGAAGACACGAAGGTAAATCCGAACCTATTCCACCTCCTGGTCAATATCAATGATCGAATAAGGAAAGAGGAGGAGAGCAACAGCCAGTCTATCTCCAACGCTCTCTGGAATGTGGTTTTCAAGGGCTACCCCCCATGGAACCGAACAACAGACTTCCACCAAAGGTTGAATCAACCCGGCCGGATCGAAGAGATTGTAAGCAAAGGCAAGGTAACCGTCGACAAAGACGAGGGGATAAACGTGCTCGAGATTGACTACAAAGGCTATTGGGACGATATTGATCGTTGATTGTCAGTTATTGGTTGTTTGTCCCTCGCTTCCACGAGAGGGTTTTTCCAATAAACCAGTGAACCAATAACGAATAACGAAAAACGAAAAAAAGGAGGTGATCCTATGAAAGAAATATTCGTTGATATAGGGAGATGCGTTGGCTGTAAATCCTGTGAGTTAGCATGTAGGGTCGAGCATTCCCGGTCTAAGAATCTATTTGCCGCCCTCTCCGAAAGTCCCCTCCCAAGGAGGCGGGTCTTCGTTGAGTATGGGGACGGCAAGAAGGTCCCGCTTCAGTGTCGTCACTGCCGCGAGGCCCCATGTGTTGATGCATGCATGTCAGGGGCAATGAAGTGGGACAGCGAGACAAACCTGGTTGTCCATGACAGGGAAATATGTGTAGGTTGCTGGATGTGCGTTATGGTCTGTCCATTTGGCGTAATCGGTAGGGAAAAGGACTCCAGGGTGGCCATAAAATGTGATCGTTGCTGCGAACGGGAAGAGCCCGCGTGTGTTGAGGCGTGTCCGACAGGGGCGCTTCTCTTTACAACGCTTGAAGAGACTGAAATGCTAAGAAGAGGAAGGCTTGTGAAAGCATTATAATCCGTGAAAAGGAGGTTCAAAATGGACGTAAAAGATCGGGCATCCGAGCGTTCGGTGGATCCTGCAAGTCAGATCATGCTCCGGGAGGCTGAAAGGCAAGGGATAGACACAGCATGGGACCGTCTTGAAGCACAGCAACCTCAATG